>JAAFHM010000082.1 GCA_013298375.1 Ignavibacteria bacterium
AAGATATTACGCGGGCTGGCGGCTATCATAATCACGTCACCGTCTTGAAGCGGCACATTGTCGGCATCCGAATTTTTCTCCAACGCTGCCGCCATATCACACGCAACAACAGGACGGCGCATGGTTTCGTCAAGTTTGTAGCGGAGCGTGTCTTCGGGCGTGAGTGTGGTATATTGGAAATTGCGCGAAGACTCGTTTCCATCGGCATTGCGAAAGGCGAGAGACTTCATTTCGCGGCGCGTTATGGTCGAAAGCGGCAAATGCGCATTGCTCGTCAAACCGCCTGTTTGCTTGATAATGCCCGCAAGCCGCGTTGTTCCGGGTTCAATCGTGTACACGCCCGGCAGAGCGACTTCGCCCAGCACGGAGACCGTTCCACGCGGTTTTCCGGCTTCCACTTTTTCGCGGACAACCACACTTGCTCCGGCAAATAGTTCAATATCGTCATTTCCTCCGGCAAGTATTCGCGCCATTGTCAGCGTTTTTGCCGCGCTGCCCGCTCCACCTGCGGAAACGGTTTCCAGAAGTTCGATGCGGTTAGAATCGGCATTTTCCGCCAACCCAAACGCCGCTTTGATGAGCAGGGACACGCGGTCGCCTTTGCGGAACGGCAGCAAACACGGGCGCTGCACCGCTCCGGCAATAGAGAGCATTCCGCCACTGCGCAGCGATTCTTGCTCAAAAGGAACGTAGATTTCATCGGCTTCGCGGACGGTCGGATCGGCTGAGGGGTCGTCAGCGAGGCGTGAGCGCAAGGCATCCGCAGTTTCAGTTTTACCGCTTCGGTGCAGCACTTTCACATTGCGCTGGGCAAAACTGACGGCGTATTGTCCATTCGGAGCATTTTCGGCGATAAGACTTAATGCAGAGCGGTTTGCAGGATTTCGGTCTTTTGCAATCGGCGTGTTTTCTTGATTCGCAATCGCTACGGCAGAAGAGACACGCATCGTTGCGGGCAGCGAGTACATACCGGGCGCAAGGACATTTCCGCTAATACGCACAAACACCGTGCGCGGACGCTGAAGCGTAAGAAAAGCGCGGTTATTGGGGTTGCGGCTCTGCACAAGGCGCTGAATCTCGGTTTTGAATTGCGTAAGCGTTTTGCCATTGACATTGATTTCGCCCAAACGCGGCACCAACACAATGTTCTCTGGCGAAACGGTTAATGGCACGGTGACCGAAATGGGACCAACGATTTCCAACGCAAATACATCACCCGCGCCGACGTAGTAATAATCGGGGTTAAGGATGTTATCCGTTGCAAAGCCGTTTCCTGCTTGACTTGTGGGCGCTCCAAGTGATGAAACATCCATTTGGAGCATTTTTTCTGCATCGGCGGAAAGCGCATTACCGCCCGCACGACTTTGAGAGGCTAATCGTGAAACAGACCAAGAGAGCATGATGCCGCAAAGCAAGATGGTACGGGCTGCGGTGAGAACCTTCATAGCAAAAATATTAGTGAAAAAAGTGTTGTCCGAGGATTGCAAATATAGACTAAAAAATGCAGAAATGGAGCGGTTTCATTACGCGGAGATGTTCTAAAAAAAGAACCGTATTGCGACATTAGCAGACGTAAGCGCTGCATCGCTGGTGCGCCCAACGGGAAAACGCGCCGGATAATTGCTCGGCAGCGTACTAATGTAGGAATTGGTCGCACCCGTCGCATAGCTGGTCAAATGCGCCTCTGCACCGATGGCAATATGCTTGGTCAAAAGATACTCGAACCCCACAACACCGCCAATCCAGAACGAACCGATACCTTCGTCGTACAGGAACGGCGAGGTCATTGCGCTGCCCACAACGAAAGACTTCCATTGCACTGACGATGTGACCAAGCCCGACCGCAACCCCGCATATAAGCGGGTTTGAGCATCGAAAGGATGCGTGTAATACACCCCCAAGCCAACGCGCCCAAAGGTGCTTGTGCGGTAGTTGTTTGTTCCGACGGTGCTGCTGAGTTGGAGACGGAGTGAGTCGTGCGATTGCATATAGGAAAATTCAACTTCACAGCGAAAATGCTTGCCAAACTGTACCGGAACGTACCACGAAAGCGTTCCGGCGGGCTGCACCAAATAGGTGTCGTTATTCGGAAACGTATAAGGCAGCAAACTTACGCCCAAACCCACGTGCGGCGCTTCGGAACCTGCTTCTGTGGTGTCCGTTTGTGCGAAAAGCGCCGTGTTGCTGACTATCATCAATACGCAGGAAGCCGTCGCAAGAAGAATTTTCATGAAGTTCAAAAGGAAATTAGAAAGGGAATTTGAACGGAAAAATCACGTAAGCGCGGACGGGCATTGGTCTGACGTTGCCTTTGCCATCATCCAGAACACCAAATTCTATCGCCGGGGCGGGGAGTTTCAGAATATTGAGATATTGCTTGAACCAGTTCCAAAGCGGCGCTCCATCAGGCAGGAGTTTTTCGAGGTCGTAATCTAGGCTGATGATATAGCGGCGCGATTGTTGTTCCCATTCCAAACTGCGCGAAGCATAGCCAAAGGCGAGATTGAGCCACGAGGGCCAGTAGGGTTTCGCGGCTTCCGGCAAGATTCCATGTACATCCAGCGACAGCCACCATGTCCATGCGCTATAATCGTCAATCGGTGAGGCGGCATTTTTGCGCGTTTTTTCGCCGATCCATGGCGCGGGGTAAAAATCGGCTTTCATTTTCACATATTTCACGCCCGGCACATAGCGTTGAGCAATATGCAAGCCTGCTCCAATGGTATTAGCGACCATATCGCTCGGTGAAAATCCCCAGCCTTTGCCGTAACCGTCTTGAACTTCCACAAAAAATTGATACCCTAAGCCCATCAGTCCGCCGCCTATCGTGGCAAGGTCTTCGCCGACTCCGGCAGTCAGCAAAACATCGGTTGAAAATTTTGACATAAAATATCCTGCGAACATATGTCCGCCTTTGTCTGCGCCTAATTCCAAATCGCCATCGTCAATAATCCGAAACGAAAGCCTGTCAGACCAAAACGCTTGATATTGGTAATACTGTGCCGCAGCAATAGCCGCAGTGTAGCCACCGCCGAAAATCAATGCTTTGGTAAGGTCAATTTGAGTAGTTTTGCGCACGGGCGATCCATCAAACGTATAGCGGTAAGGGCGCTCTGGTGCTTGTGTTGTGGGCAAGGGCGCAAATAGAACTTTGCGCTCAGAATTCGTGCTGTCCGGCGCGATGTCCGCTATGGCAGATGTTGGTGCGCCTGTCACTGGCAAGGCAGGTTCCGAGACGTTTCCCGGGGTCTCGATGGTCGAGGTCGTGCTGGGTCGAACTAACGAGTCACACACGGCAACGTGGCAGAACGCACGTGTTGATGCGGTCAAACGCACCGTACTCGCAAGGCAAAAGGACAAGGCAAACAAGGCGTTGAGAACGAAAAAGCGCATAGATTGGGGCAAAAAATGGATAGTGTTGAGTGTTAAGTTTTAAGTAAAAAACAATAAGTATATCTAAAATAAGAGATTACACGCAATTCACTCAATAATCATCAACTCGAATTGAACGTCATCACTCAACACTTAAAACTCAACACTCAAAACTGTCTTTTTCAATATTCCGCCGTAATATCGCGCTGGCGGCGTACCGAGAAGAAGTGAAATTCCTCGTGCCGCAAGCGTTCATCTTGCTCAAGGCGAATTTTGACAAAAAAGCGCAGCATGAGCCGTGCTAGTCGGGAAAACGTCCCCGCAGCAAGCTCCTGAGCCACACGCGGATGCACCTTCAGCACGAGTGTAAATTCGCGCTCTGCGCTGGATTCTTTTGTTTTTGCGGGTGGTGCATTTTTCTCAGTAGGAGTTGCAAAGCGTTTTTCGGCGCGTCCGGCGGGAGATTTCGGCGGTGGTGCTTTGGGCGTTTGGAGTGATCGGGTTGTTGTGAAGCGGCGGAGCCAGCGTTCAATATCGCTGATAACCGTTGCAACGGACGGCACAACACCCGCTCCGTTACACGTCGGGCATGGTTCTGTCACAACTTGCAAAATATTTTGGCGAACGCGCTTGCGAGTCATTTGGAGCAGACCAAGCTGCGTTATCGGATAGACGGTCACTTGAGCGCGGTCGGCGCGGGTAGCGCGGTAGAGTTCTTCGACAACGCGGCGGCGGTTCTGCTCTTGGGTCATATCAATACAATCCACAACAATCATTCCGCCAATATCTCGCAAACGAATCTGCCGTGCTACCTCGCGGGCGGCTTCAATATTGGTGCGGAGGGCATTCACTTCTTGGTCGCGGTCGGCGGCAAAGCGCCCACTATTGACATCCACAACCGTCATGGCTTCGGTGTAGTCCCAGACCAAATAGCCGCCATAGACCAGTGGAACGGATTTCGCCGTAGCCCGCTCTATTTCTTGCGTCAGGGCGAATGCCTCGTAAATCGGCTCTTTTGCAGCGTACCATTTGACTTTGTGCGCCAAGTGCGGCGCTGCCCATTCAGCATATTCTTTCAAATCGTTGTAAAGTTGCTTAGAATCAACAACAACGTGGCTGACATCTGCCGTCAGAAGGTCGCGGATAAAGGAACGAGCAAGGCTTACGTCGTTATGGAGCAGCATCGGTTCAGGCTCTTCGAGCGTTTTGATTTGCTCTTGCACGCGCTCCCATTTGGTAACGAGGTCTTGGAGGTCTTTGCGAAGTGTTGCGTCGTCGTGTTCGGCGGCTTCGGTGCGAACGATGCAGCCAATGTCATCGGGCAGGATAGATTTTGCCATTGCTCTAAGGCGCTTGCGTTCGCGGAAATCCCAGATTTTTTTGGAAACGCCGATGGAATTACTGAAAGGTAGCAAGACGAGATAGCGTCCGGGCAGAGAAATTTTCGTGGTAACACGTAGTCCTTTTGTACCATACGCCTCGCGTGTGACCTGCACCATGACGAGTTGCCCAACTTCCAAACTAATCGTCACCTCGCCCACGCGACGCGTGAAAAAGGTCGGCATGGGGAAATTGGCGGCAGCCGAAGGGGTTGATTTTTTGCGAAGGGCGATAGCGGCTACGTCGGAGAGTTGTTCGTCGTCATTTGCTGTGGTTGTGACGGCATTAGGATTAGTGGTCGGTGGTGATTGGCGGCGTGAGTCGGTATCGTCGTCATCGTCGTCACCATCGTCGTCGGCATCCAGTTCACCTGCATCGGAGAAGTGGAGAAATGCGGCTTGGTCGAGTCCGATATCAACAAAGGCAGCGTTCATGCCTTGCACGATGCGGTCAACGCGCCCAAGATAGATATTGCCGATGTGCCGTTCTTTTTCGGGCAGTTCCCAGAATAGTTCCGCCAAGCGTCCATTTTCAGTAATAGCAACGCGGATTTCGCTCAAAGCAGCGTTGATGAGGATTTCTTTTCTCATAATAGGTAATAGTGGAAAAACGTCGTGATGCTTCGGCACGAACAGAAGGCGGGAAACGAGGTAGATTGCTGCGTTCCGAAGTCGTACTCAAAAGGCAAGATACGAAAAAATAGGGAGATATGGAGCAGGGTATTTAAGCGGGCGGGGCAAAAAAATAGGTCAAGCTGACCGCATCGCGCCGAGAGCAAACTGACCGCTGCTTCCTTCCGGACCTGACGGGGTTGGGCTTGTCGCAGCCGTACGGGACTTGACCTGACTGTCGTAAAACGTGCTTGAAATAAGAAGAACGTTGTTTTTACATAATGCTGCCGAAATAAATGCGACAGATTTCAAATGTACGGGAATTATGGTTTTTGTGCAAGATTTTTTTTGCCCTCGCGCCTAAAAGCGTGATAAATCATCAAAAAAACTTGTTTCTTTTCCCGAAGGCGTGTAAATTTGTATCGGTTGAAACAAGACCATTGGTCTTTGTTGCGCCCGTAGCTCATCTGGATAGAGCAACAGCCTTCTAAAGTAAAAATTGGACGCGCTACTTGAGAAACAAAATCGTAGCGATGAACGGCACTATATCGGTGAAACCTTACTTTCAGCGTTACAACTGAAACTGGCAATACCGAGGAAACCTTAAATCAACGGTATTCTTGATAATGAACCATCATACAAAGAATAAGGGCGATTTAGGAGTGTTAAAGGCGCAAGTAGCATTGGCAGAGCAGGGATATACTATCTTAATTCCACTTAGCGAGCATCAAAGCTTCGATATAGTTGGATATAAAGGTGGTATTTTCAAAAGAGTTCAGGTAAAATATAGGTGTTTGAGGAAGGATGGAACGTTAGAGATTCCATTTAAATCCTCTTGGTCGGATAGCAATGGAGTACACACACGAAAGGCTGATAAATCAGCGATTGACTTGTATGCCATCTATTGCCCTGACACAGACCAGTGTTATTTCCTTGACCCTCATGCTTTTGGTGATGTTATTATCTTGCGGGTAAATGCTCCGAAGAACAATCAGATAAAAGGTATTCACCTTGCATCGGATTTTCTAAGGGTTCCGTAGAGACTACACGTGTCGCGCCTGTAATGGCGAAGATATAGTCCGGACTACCAAACATTTTTCTCATAGAAATATGCGAAAAAAGGCGGCGAAAGCCGTAGTGGTGCGAAGCTGTGGGTAACAGGTTCGAGTCCTGTCGGGCGTACTGAAATATCCTTGAAAGCCGCATGATTACTCATGTGGCTTTTTTGTAGAGGTATTTGAGGGGTAAACTTTTTTCAAAACAACTTCAATGCAAGAAAAGTCATAGTCGAATCTCTGAATGCAAAGACTTTTTCAAAGACCAAAAAAATTCTCTAAATTCGGGGGAAATCCAGTCAATGCCGCATTCGGCTTGCCATTGAACAACAGCGTTCGCTTTTTGCCCCACGATATGAAAGTACGCCATCTTTCCATTCTTCGTCATCGGCATCTGCCCTTGGTGACCGTGATATTTTTTCTTGCCGGATGCCTCCATCTGCAAGCGCAGACCTCGCCTACGTCGCCTCTGAAAGCACTGTTGGCGCAAGTGCAAGCCGACACCGTTGGGCTGCGCGGGGTGGCGGATTTACAGAATGAACTCTCTGCTCTTTTGAATGATTCCCTTCTGAACACCGCTTCAGTCGGCGTGTACATCACTTCTCTCAAAACAAAAGAAGTGTTGTTTGCCCGCAATGAACAGAAAGTGATGACTCCTGCCTCAAACATGAAAATTATTTCGTCTGCTTCGGCAATGGACTTTTTAGGTGCAGATTTCACCTACACCACCACACTTTTTCTGGACGGTTTACTCAAAAAATCGAGCGGGGAATTTGTCGGAAACGTGATTATTCGCGGCGCTGGCGACCCTTCGATGTCCACCTATTTTTACGATGATCCGCTCTCTATTTTGCGGCAGTGGTGCGGAGTGCTGGATTCGCTTGGAGTGCGTTCCATTCGTGGCAATATCGTTGGTGACGATTCGTATTTGGATGATGACCCTTGGGGTGTGGGATGGGCGTGGGACGATGTTCCGTACTCATATTCTGCGCCAATGTCCGCGCTTTCCTTCAATGACAACAGTGTGGATGTCGTCGTCAAACCTGCATTTTCCGTTGGGCAGCCCGCAGAAATACAGGTTATTCCGCCGACTTCCTACGTGAACGTCGTCGGCACGGTCAAGACTGTTCCTCGTGATTCATCGGCATCGGTTAATGTTACGCGCCAAGCCTACTCCAACATTATCTATGTCTCTGGTACGATTGCCGCCGACACCAGCGACAATGCCAAGCGCACGACTTCTGTCGCGGTTGATAATCCAACGCTATTTACACTCTCGCTCTTCAAAAAAACACTCGAAGAACAAGGTATTAAGGTGCGCGGCGGGATGTTCGATGCAAAACAATGGGGCGATAAAATCGCCTACGCAGAAATGCGTCCCGTTTGCTATCACACTTCGCCGCCACTGAAAGACATAGTGCGTATTGTCAATACTGTCAGTCATAACCTCTGTGCAGAGCAGATTTGGCGCACCGCAGCAAAGGAATTTAGTGGCAAAGGCAACGCCGATAAAGGCTCCGATATGACGCGGCAGTTTGCCAATAAGTATGGTCTTTCTCTCAAAGGTGCATACCTTGGCGATGGTTCGGGACTTTCACGGTTTAATCTTCTTGCGCCTAAACAGATTGCCGATGTACTGACAGCAGTCTATAATTCCAAAAATCGTACAGCCTTTATGCGCTCTCTGGCTGTTCCAGGCGAACGCGGTACGCTCCAAAATCGTTTCAAGTCCACCATTGCCGAAAAAACACTCAAAGCAAAAACCGGGACACTGACGAACGTTTCTTCTCTTTCTGGTTATATCACCACCCGTGACCAAGAGCCATTGGTGTTTTCCTTGATGTTTAATGGTTATACCGTTCCCGCTAGTATTGTTCGGACTTTTCAGGATATTATCTGCTTGCGTTTGGCGGGTTTTTCGCGGAAATAGAGAATACCAAGGTATCCGTCAGGCTTTCTCGTTCTGAGGCGTGGAACGTATCGTGCGGAACGAGCCATCGGAAATAAAAAACCCGCTCTCCATAAAAAAATGTAGGGCGGGTTGGAAACAGTAGGATGCACCGACGGTAACTGCTCAGGTCTTTGTGCCAAGGCTCTCGACCTTTCTGTGCGGGTGTGTTATTTCTTCGGTTTCATCGCATTAAACATCTGTTTGAGAGGCTTGCGGTCGAATGCGGTTACAAAGAGGTTAAATTCGCCACCAGCTAAACGCTCACCGCCATCAATCGTCACGCATTCGCCCGTGATATACCCTGCCATATCGGACATAAGAAATACCGCCAAGTTTGCTAATTCCTCGTGCTTGCCTACGCGCCCCAAAGCAATTTTTTTGAGGTACAAATCTTGTATTTCTTTCGTTGGCATCAGGCGTGACCATGCTCCTTCGGTAGGGAACGGTCCCGGTGCGATAGAATTGAGGCGGATTCCGTATGTTCCCCACTCGTAAGCCAATGTCGTAGTCATAGCGTAAACACCCGCTTTGGCACACGCTGAGGGCAGAACAAATGCAGAGCCTGTTTCGGTGTAAGTCGTGACAATACTCAAAATAGAACCCTGGCGCTCATTGTTAATGAGGTAATTTCCAAAGTGCTGAACGCAATTGAATGTGCCATGTAAAACAATATCAACAACTGATTTAAAGCCATTTGGTGAAATATCTTCCGACGGCGACAGGAAATTTCCCGCAGCATTATTCACTAAGCCTTCCAACGAACCAAATTCCTCGACAAGCCGCTTTATCATTACGCCGACTGCATCGTAGTCGCGCACGTCCACGGCGTGTGTTAAAACTTTTACGCCGGGCTGTTTCACCGCTTCAATTTCTTTTGCTGCATCGCGGAGTTTGTCTTCGGTGCGTCCGCAAATTGCCACATTTGCGCCGTGTGCGGCAAAATGCTTTGCCATAGCGAAGCCCAAACCGCTTCCGCCGCCGGTGACGAGAATGCTTTTGCCTTTGAGTGTGTCGGGGGTAAACATAATTTTTCCTGAACTGGTAAAAAAATAAGGATTAGAAGTGTCGGTGGAAAATCGCATTGGGGCGCATCGTCCCGTCATTTGGAGATAATCAGGCAAACTATCGGGTGCGCAGAGGCATTGCGGCAATCAAAAATACAACACCTGAATCTGCCTGAAACATTACCTCGAAGATTTTGGCAAGGAATATATGGCAAAAAACTTTTATTCCACAGGGCGGAAAACACGTTCCAGTGCCTCGCTAATATGCGCCACCGGAACAATCTCCAAGCCATTGGTCGTCTTTGCATCCATTTCGGCAATGTCCACTTCGTTTTGCTTGGGAATGAGAACCGTCGTGATTCCTGACTGCTTTGCGGCAAGGAGTTTTTCATTCAGCCCGCCAATAGCGAGGATATTTCCACGCAAGGTGACTTCGCCCGTCATAGCAACATCGCCCCGCGCAGCCCGTCCCGAAGCCGCCGAAATAAGCGCCATCGTCATCGTAATACCCGCCGAAGGACCATCTTTGGGAATTGCCCCTTCGGGGACGTGGATGTGGATTTCTTTGTCCGTGAGCGATTCTGCCGGAACGCCGAGTTTTTCCGTATTGGCGCGGACATAGGAAAGTGCTGCCATTGCGGATTCTTTCATCACATCGCCGAGTTTGCCTGTGAGCGTGAGTTTATCTTTGCCGGGCATGATGGTGACTTCCACCGGCAAAATATCGCCCCCCATGCTCGTCCACGCAAGCCCAGTAACCACGCCGATTTTGTCCGAAATCTCGTTTTCGCGTTTGCGATTGATAGGGGCTTTCAGGTACTCATGCACAAGTTCCGCCGTAATCACACGCTCTTTTGCGCGAATGGCTTCGCTGGCTTGCAGATGAACGGTTTCTTCGGCATTGTTTGCTTGTTCCTTAATTTCTTGCTCCTTGCTTTCCTGTTCCTTGTTCTTGCGTGGACGTTTGATTTTTTCGGGTTCTGATGCAGCCCCTTCCGCCTTTCCATTCCTTGATTCTTGAGCAATTTCCACGACAATCGTTTTTGCAACTTTGCGAATCACTGAAGCAAGTTGGCGCTCTAAATTTCTCACGCCTGCTTCTTTGGTATAACCGCGAATAAGCTCTTGAACCGCATCGTCACGGAATGTTACGGCAAAATCACTCATTCCATGTTTCTCTAACTGGCGTGGAATCAAGTGTTTATGAGCAATCTGTTCTTTTTCGTAATCGACATAACTCGAAAGTTCAATGATTTCCATCCTATCAAGCAATGGTGCGGGTATATCGTATTTCACGTTTGCTGTTGCGATAAACAGGACTTTCGAGAGGTCGTAGTCAATTTCGACATAATGATCGTTAAAAGCGTGATGTTGTTCGGGGTCAAGCACCTCCAAGAGCGCAGCCGAGGGGTCGCCGCGAAAGTCCGTGACCATTTTATCAACTTCGTCCAGCAAAATAACGGGATTGATGGTGCCAGCCCGCTTCATGCTTTGGATGATGCGCCCCGGCATTGAGCCAATGTACGTCCGCCGATGCCCGCGTATTTCCGCTTCATCGCGCACACCGCCCAAGGACATTCGGACAAATTTCCGCCCCAGCGCCCGAGCGATTGACCGTGCAAGTGAGGTTTTACCAACTCCCGGAGGTCCCGACAGGCACAAGACCTGCCCTTGAACACCCTTGACCAAATTGAGAACGGCGATATATTCCAAAATACGCTCTTTGATTTTTTCCAACCCAAAGTGGTCTTCATCAAGGATTTGTCGGACGTGCAGGATGTCGAGATTGTCTGGCGTTGTGGCGTTCCAAGGTAGCGCAGCGATAAGTTCGAGATAATTGCGCAAAACGCCATATTCCGGCGACATGATTTGCGTTTTTTTCAATTTGTCAAACTCTTCGTTTGCGTGTTTTAATGCGGCTTCGGGGAGTTTTGCGGCATCAAGGTCGGCGCGGAGTTTGGTCAGTTCAGGGAACACGCCATCGTCGTCTTCCAATTCTTGTTGCAAAGCGCGTATCTGCTCTTGAATGAAAAAGCGCTTTTGTGTTTTTTGGATGGATTCTTGGACTTTGACATCAATATCCTGCTCCAATTTCTGCACTTCAATTTCTGCCGTCAGCATTGCCAAAAGCTCGAAATACTGCTCGCGGAGCGTGGTTTTTTCGAGGATTTTTTGCTTGGTCTCGACTTCTGTTTCCACGTTGGCAGCCGCATAGTAGAGCCTTCGGACAGGGTCTTGAATATTCGTAAACGCCGTACCGACTTCCGGCGCAATACCGCGTCCGGTGCGAATGTACTCCATGAACAAATCCCCTGCATGGCGCACCATTGCTTGAAATTCCATCGTGCTTTCATCGGCATCCACCACAATAGGTTCTATTTCTGCCTCCAAACACTGTTTGGACTTCACAAACCGCACCACACGGGCTTGAATCACGCCATCTACCAAAATTTTAATCAAATTATTGGGCAATCGCACGAGTTGAATGATTTTGGCGATTGTTCCGGCTTGATAAATATCCTCTTGTTTGGGGTCGTCGGCTTCGGTGCTTTGCGCGGCAAGGAAAATATATTTTTCACGCTTGAGTGCCTCCGAAACCGCATGAATAGAGTTCTCACGTCCAATCAAGACGGGAAAAATCATATGCGGAAAAACAATCACATCTCGCAAGGGCAAAACCGAGAGAATACGCGGTATTGCGGCACTTTCGGGGAGTTGGGGTGTTGAAGGAGTTTCGGGTTGAGGTGTTTTTTTCTTCATGAGTGAAAGGGATTCAAAAGGAAATTGGATAGTGTTGAGTTTTGAGTGCTAAGTGTTGAGTTTTTTAGACGGAATTATATACTGAATAAAGACTTAGCGAAACTTAACTCGTAACATAACAACCAAAACTTGACATTATCGAAAATTGCGTTGTGAATTTACGCGCTTTTCGCCATCATTGCGGCAAAAAGCGCTGGCAATGCTTCGCCCGAAGGCGCACTAATGCTTACATCGGCAAAACGAGTAATTGCCGTTTCGTTTGGGTTTACTTCAATAAAAAGTGCGCCTGCCCGCTTCGCTTCTATCGGCAGCCCTGCCGCAGGATAGACTTCCGCCGACGTACCAATGCTGAAAAAGATAGTACACGTCCGGGCAGCTTCCTGTGCGGCTTCCAGTGCCAACGGCGGCAGCATCTCGCCGAACCACACCACCGCAGGACGTATCATGCCACCACAATAGGTGCAACGCGGCGGCTCTTTGGCGGCGGTTTCGGCGGAATGGCGGTAATCATGCGGCTTTGTGCAGCGCGAACAATAATTTTCGATGATATTGCCGTGCAGTTCGATGACATCACGGCTTCCGGCTTGCTGATGCAAACGGTCAACATTCTGTGTGATAAGCGTAAAGCGTTTTCCTTGCTGCTCGCACCAATCCTGCATCTGCACAAGCGTCGTATGTCCGGCGTTAGGTTGTACGCGGTCTATCACGTCGCGCCGGGCTTCGTACCACTCCCAAACACGATTGGGATTTTTCAAAAAACCGTCCATGCTGGCAAGTTCTTCGGGGCGAAATTTTGCCCATAGCCCGTTTGGATCGCGGAAAGTAGCTACGCCGCTTTCGGCAGAAATGCCCGCACCCGTCAAGACCGCAATACTACGGGCTTCGATGAGGGTTTGGAGAAGATTGTCGCTGAAAATATAGGACATTGCATTGAAGAATTATTCGTCAAATGTAACTGGTCAGGTATCTCCTTCCGACGGCTGAGGAGTGCCAGAACGCTGCCGTCGGAAGGTTTTCCCGGTACTGTTTTTTTTGAAGTAGTTCCGGGAAATCCGTTCTACGCTTAGGAAAGCGCAGGACGGACAGGCGCACCTGACCAGTTACCGTCAAATTACGCTGTGATTTCCTTCGGTACAAAATCTACCCGCA
>JAAFHM010000155.1 GCA_013298375.1 Ignavibacteria bacterium
TTGTCGTTGTGACGGGGAGTGATACCGTGCGGCGCGTTGGCGGTGTTTTTGTCGGCAGCAGCAACCCGACTCCGGCGCAAAATGAGTTCCTTGTGCGCACCCATGGTTTTAATTTTTCCAATAGCAGCGATAATATGTGGAATGAATCAATATTTAGCCGCATCAATTACTCAAGTGCCGCCTACCCAGAGGATTTCCGCACCTTCGCTCAGTCAAGAGATTTTCCGAGTTGGGATGATTTCGTTCCCGCTTATGAGCGGCGCACGGGCGAAAGTGCCTTTATTACAAAAGACGGACAGCGCCAACCCGACCAAACTGCATTGCAGCGCTGGAAAGGAACAAAAAGCAATTGGGGCGGTTCGTGCTACGGCTTTGCTATTTCCGCATTGATGGCATATAGTGGGCGTTATACGTTTTCTGCACCTGCTTACCAATTGCAACTTGGCGATGCTCTTCGTACTCTTGTGAATCGTAATCAGCTCTTCCAACCAGGCGGACAGGTAGGCATACTGAATACCGACGACCGTACGCCAAATAATACCGTGAACGTCATCCGGCGGAGTTTTACATTGCCGAAAGACCAGCAAATTGTCATTGCTATTTTCAATATCCGCGACGGAAAAAATAATGGCGGGCACGCTGTCGTCCCGTACAAAATCACCACTGAAACCGCACCAAATGGTGACATTTTAGACAAGGTTTTTGTCTATGATATGAATTTTCCCGGTGCGACCGACACCGCAATAACGGTCAATCGCACACGCAATACGTGGGAGTATTATGGTTTGCTGAATGTTGATGTTGCTACCGCTAATCCTATTCCTTGGAGCGGCAATGTCGAAACACGCAGTTTTTATGCGTGGGGTGCAGTGAGTACGGCATTTGCCATGAGAACGGCACCGGGCATACTTTTGGCAGCACAGAGCGGCAAAAACGGATCGTCACTGACCGCAGACGAAGAGCCAGACGGCGAGGACGACTCAGCAGTAGAGACCTATTTTGAAGCAGAAGAGGAAGATGGTGGTAAGTTTAGCGCCCGCACAACCTCTGGAACGCCGCCGCCAGTTCCGTCGGTCACGTTGTCCAATGCTTACGGCAATGCTATCTCGAACACGGGAGCGACGTTGATTCGTCCTCGTATTACCAAAGCCGTACCGATTGCGCCTATTGCAACAGGCGCAAATGTGGTCGTCGAAGGCTTCCGCGTACCAACACAATCGCAAAACGTTCAAACAGTTCGCTTCACACCTATCAATACCAAACAGATTAACTCTATTGAGAGTGCTGCGCGACGGACAATTATGACCACGAAATGGCGCACGGTCGCATTGAATGGTCCGCAACGACTAGTGTTGGATTATGACCGAGACCTCTTCCGTACTGTTGCCGGAGCCAGCAGTCGCATCAATAGCATTTCGCTCTACAAATCTGACCCAACCGATTCGATTTGGCAAAATGGTGTCGAAATTCGTGATATAACGCTTGCAACGAATGACAGTATTGATGTACGTTTTCTTAATGATGGTGCTTCGTTTGTGGTGACGAATTACGGTGCTGCTAGAACCTACGGACTCTATATGCAGCGCTATGACACAACGCTTTTCCGCACTGTCAATATTCCAGCAAGAACCTCGCAAACACTGATTATTGAAGACTGGGATCAAATCGGCACTTGCGATGTTCAAGTGCAGATGGACAGAGGTTTGCGCAATAAGATTGACACCAGCTATTTCTTGCGCAGAAATGGTCGCCTTACCTCGGTGAAAGATGGCGAATCACTCGTCGATGGTTCCATTCTGCGTGTGGAAACGTATCCCAATCCTGCTTCCAGTGAACTGCGCGTCACCTACGCCTTACCATCAGCCACCGATGTAACAGTCGAACTGAGTGATATGCTGGGGCGGCACGTAATGACACTCTGGCAAGGCTATCAAATGCTTGGACGACACACAATTCCGGTAGATGTGAGCAATCTGGCAAGCGGCACATATATTGCCCGCGTCAAAGCCGGAACGTTGACCTCGACAAAAATAGTCCATATTATTCGCTAAAATTTTCATTCCTGAAAAAGAACATCGCTATGCAGTCTACTACTAATGTGGTAGCGCTGCATAGCGATTTTTTTTGTCATTCATTTATGGTCGTATTATGGGATGTTTTTGTGGGAAAGTCAAATAATAGCATTGTTAGAGTTTTTTGAGGCGTATAGAGTCACATTTTTTGCTTGCATCAACTCGGATAGAGCCTTATATTTGCCGCACTACGAATGCTTTAGCGGGTTTTTTCGTTTTGTACTACCTTTGAACGTTCTCACATTCTCAGACCAATTCACGTTATGCACACCAAAACCTCAAAACCACGTTCAGCGCCGAAAAGCGCACCACAAGCCGATATTCAGACTGTATCGGTCATTACGCTTGGGTGCAGCAAGAACACGACCGATTCAGAAATTCTGATGGGTATGATTCAAGCACACGGAATGAACTTCACCACTGCCCGTGAAGCCGATGCGGTGATTATCAACACCTGTGGTTTTATTGACAAAGCAAAAGAAGAAAGTATTGAGACGATTTTCGAGGCAATTCGCCAAAAAGAAGAACTTGCCGGCGAGGGAAAAACGCAGAAACTCATTGTTGCGGGCTGTCTTTCGCAGCGTTACGGCGACGACCTCAAACAAGAAATGCCGCAGGTTGACCATTTTTTTGGTGAATCGGATTTTGAGAATGTCGTCAAATCGCTGACACCAAATTTTAAGTATTCCTTGCTTGGAGAGCGCGTCATTACGACTTCGCCGCATTATTCATACCTCAAAATTTCCGAAGGATGCGACAATCCTTGTTCGTTCTGCGCGATACCACTTATTCGCGGTGGTCATCGTTCGCGTCCGGCGGAAAAACTCGTTGAAGAAGCAAACTTTTTGGTGAGCAAAGGCGTGAAAGAGATTGTTTTGATTGCGCAAGATTTGACCGATTACGGGCGCGATTTGACAGGCAAACGCGGGCTTGCGGATTTGCTGGGCAATCTTTCTGACGTGCGTGGACTAGAATGGCTGCGTTTGATGTATGCGTTTCCCTCTAAATTCCCCCGTGATATTCTGCCCGTCATAGCCGAGCGCGAAAATATCTGCAAGTACCTCGATATGCCGCTCCAACACGCTTCGACCAATGTTTTGAAGTCCATGCGGCGCGGCATCACGCGCAAGACCACCGAAGGCTTGTTGGACGAAATACGCAATGCCGTGCCAGGCATAGCGCTCAGAACAACCTTTATCGTCGGCTATCCAAGCGAAACGGAAGCAGACTTTGAGGAATTATGCGACTTTGTGCGGGAACAGCGTTTTGACCGTGTTGGCGCGTTTGAATACTCGCAAGAGGACGACACGTATTCGTACATTTTAGGCGACCCAATTCCGGCAGAAGTCAAGCAAGAACGCGCTGCGCGGCTCATGGCAATCCAACGAGAAATATCCTTAGAGAAAAACGAGGCGAAAGTAGGAAAACGCTTCAAAATATTGATTGACCAAACCTTCACCGATGAGCAGGGCAATCTCGAATATCAAGGACGCAGCGAGTCCGATGCGCCTGAAGTGGATAACGAAGTTTTTCTGAAGTCCACCCGACCCTTACAAACAGGTGACATGGTGCTTGCGGAAATATACGATGCGGCGGAGTATGACCTTTTTGGCGAGGTTGTGTAAACAATTGGAGTTGGTACTCGTTCAATATCCAAGCAATGGCGCGACTTTTTACAACATCGTAGCGATATAACAATGATCGTCATTGCACACAGAGCTATCCGCGAATACTCAATAAAGCAGCCACAAGCAGCATTGGCACTGGAAGATTGGTACAGAAAGACGGAAAAAGCAGATTGGAAAACTATTGCAGATGTTCGAGCGACGTTTGGCTATGCGGATAATGTTGGCGGTGAACGTTTTGTCTTCAATATTCGCGGTAATCACTACCGTTTGGTTGCAGCGATACATTTTCGCAAACGAACCGTGTATGTCAAGTTCATTGGTACTCACCGTGAGTACGAGAGCATAGATGTATCAACGATTGAGCAATTTTAGGAAATGCTATGACTACCCAGACCGTATCAACACGCTCTTTTCGCTCATCGGCACAACGAGGAGCATCCTCATCAACTCTTTCCCAACACTTTGCCGTGTCGAATGAATCCGACTACGAAAAAGCATTGGTGATTATCAATACATATTTTGCAAAAATGCGTGGTGATGAATCGAAACTCACCGACGAAGAGCATGATCATTTTGAGGCTGTTGCGCTGGCAATTCAAAGCTACGAACAAGAGCAGTACCCCCTACCAATCTTACGCGAATCATTGATGCAGCGTTTTCCCGTCAACACGTGGGATAGCGAGAGGTTACGACGCTTTCGGGCAGAATTTACTTTGACAAATGATGATGTAGCAGCAATAATCGGGCTGACATCAGCCGAAATAGCAAGAGTAGAACAGGGAAACGAGACGCTTCCGCGCACAGCTTCGATTGCCCTTGATCGTTTTGATGAGTATATTCGAGATGAGATTTATGGTGAGAATCCATAACAGAAGCACACGCATCTGACTTCTGAAAATTTCTTCGACATATTTATTGCTTCTTCTCAAACGCAAGCATCGTCGTTACTTCGCATAGTGCATCATCGGTGCGGTCTTGTAGATGGCGGATAGTCGTCGCATTGACCGAAGAGGAATGCGTTCCGGCAAGTTCCGCAAGCGCCGACTCGACCTGTACGATGACGTGTGCCAAATGCTGCTTTTCTTCCGGCGACAGCCCATGACGAAGCTCTTGCGCCCGTGCCATCAGTTCAACGCAGCGCTCTCGCTGGGCGACAAGCGTCTGCGGGTGCGATACGCCGCACTCAGCATTCATCGCCATTACACCAAGCATGAGAAGATGCGCGTCGTTGAGGAAATTTGTCACCTCCCGTTTCTGCCCCGCAGCCTGCTCAAAAGCAGTATTTTCCGCGATTCGTACCGTCTCCCGATGTTCTTCTCCCCGATAATTCGACCAGCGCCCCAGCAAAATTCCACCAACAAATACCGCAGCAATAGCCGCAACGCGCATCCATACTCGCCGTGTCGTCAGGAGAAGGAGCGGTGATGTTGGGGAGGTTCCTGCTGCCGCGCCAAGTGTCGTTTGTTCCAGTCGTTTGACGATACGATTCTCCAAACCCGTCCATTCTGCGTCGCTCCGCGTTGGTGCGCTGTGGGAACGCATTGCGCCAGCGATAGACTGCATTTCCTCAAACTCGCGCTTGAGGTCGGGAAACAGCACGAAAAGCTCCGATAGGCGTTGCTGTACAGTGGTGTTTTTTGCATCTGCTCCCGACAATGCTTCGCGCATCAACTCCGAACATTCAACTCGAAGCGAGGAATTATCAGGGTTTGTGGGGGAAGTTCGTAAATGATTATTCGGGTTCATGGCTTGTCGTTGGAAAGGTTTGGGATAAAAATTCTGTTCGGTACTGTTGCAACGCCACCCGCAAACTTCGGACGGCACGAAACACCAGTGTTTTGACCGTTCCGACCGTTACGCCGAGTTCTTGGGCAATTTCGTCAAGAGAATACTCCTCGACGAACCGCAACACCGCAACGGTACGCTGTTGCGCCGGAAGTGCTGCCAGCGCTCGTTCAAAATACTCTTGCTGAAAAGCCGCATCCGTGCTTGTGTCTGGTAGAGGCATCGCGCTCATGCCGAATGCTTCGGTTGCATCGGCATCACGCCCATCATCCCATGCCGTTGTGTAGCGATAGCGTCCGCTTCGGGTATAGTCAATGTGCATATTGACCGTAATTCGGTGCAGCCACGTTGCCAGCGATGAAGAGCCTTGAAAGCGCGATAGCGACTCCAATGCCCGCACAAAGACTTCCTGCGTCAGGTCGTCAGCATCCTCACGATTGCCGGAAAGTTGAAAAGCGAGATTATTGATGCGCTGCGTGTGAAGGCGCACAAAATCCCGAAAAGCGGCGTTGCGCACGGTGGCATCACCACTTTTTAACTGTTGTACTAACGTCGTTTCGTCGGTAATCTTGTACAAATGTGCCATGCAAACATCGTAAGGACGCGGTATTGGGACGATACGAATTAGACGATTGAGCGGGGGGAAGGGTTGACAAAGAAGAAGGATTGACAAAGAAGAGGACGGCACTCAAATATCTACTCTCCTACGATGCGCACCGATTGAATCCCTTTATCGGCAGCAATAGAGCGTACACGCTGGCGAAGCATTTCCGCCGCTTTTTGTGTGATACCCGATTGCTCTGCGGCGCTGCGGGCATCCGATTGTAAGGCAGCAACGGCATTAGTACGGTCTTGTGGGGTTATACCGTTCCAAAAGCCGCTTTCATCGCGCTCGACGGTGTAATTTTTCATCTCCAGCGAAAGAATTTTTGCCTTCGGAAGCGTAGCGGTGATGCGCAGTTCGGGGTCGTGGGATGATGCTTTTTCTTCGTCAATATTCAGAGCAAATTCCTCCCGCAAATCAAACCCCGCTTTGATGATAAATTCCCCGCGCAAAAGGAGTGTTTTGGTACTTCCCAAATACGTGTGTGACCAGCGATATTCCCGAAAAATTGTCTGCTCTACCGTTGCTAATTCAAGCGTTGGCTGTGCTTGTTCAATTACTGTCAGCCCATTGATGCTCACCGAAGGTGTAAGCCCCATTTGCGCTTGAAATGCGGCAGAAGCGCTTCTTGCAAGATTTTTGGCATTGCGCTCGGCGCCAAAATAATACGTCAAAATCCCGCCACCGACCAGCAAAAGCAGGGTAAACGCGATAATGGGCGCAAGCGGCATCGTGAGTTTTTTTAGGTCGGATTCGCGGGGCATAGCGGAAAGGGATGAGGGATGAAAGGGTAATCGCCGTTAGACGGACATTGCTTCAATACGCGATTTGCCCGTAAAAACGGCTTGAGGCGTACTTTGCTGCGATGGCAATAAAGGTTGATGGTGCAAAGGCAAGGCTTTCATTTTCAGAACAACAAAGGTCATATCATCCAAAAGTGCTGCGCCCTGCATCCAATCTTCTGCACAGCCTTTCAAAAGATTCGTGATTTCGACGGGGGAGCGGTGAGCATTGGCGAGAAAGCACGATTCTATGCGGTCGTAGCCCAGCATTTCGCCCGAATCATTGAATAATTCCGGCAGTCCATCGGTCATAATGAGCATAACATCATCGACATCCAAAGTGGTAAGAACTTCGCGGTATTCAAAATGCGTTACGCTTCCAAGCGGCAATGCTTTTACGCAAATCTGTTCCAAAGAGCGCGATTTGGCGCGGTATATCAGCACCGGCGGCATACCGGCAATCGCAATATGAACGTCATTGCCGATGCACCGCACGAGCGCAAGGCACATATACATTCCGCGCAGATTCATATTTTTAATGCCACTGGAAATTTTGCACAACAGTTCCGCACCGTTTTCTGCGCCCGCAAGTGTTTGAAAATAGCTTTTGGTGGTGGAGACCAAATATCCGGCTTTTATGCCGTGTCCGGTGGCATCGCCGACAGCAGCCACGAGTGTGGCGGTTTCGGGGGTGTAGCGAAAATCGTAATAATCGCCGCCAACTTCGGTCGCAGTGCGCATAAATGCGGCAACTTCGTAGCGCGGATGCTCCGGTAATTTGCTCGGCAGCATCGAAAGTTGCAGTGTTCGTGCTTCTTCAAGTTCGCGGGTTTTTCGGTCATTATCGGCTTCGAGTAACTTACGTTTGATGTCGAGTTCTTTTGCTTGCCGCTCCTGTTCCAAAGAGCGCTCCGAAAGCTCTCGGACGTGGACAAGTTGCTCTTCCAAGGAGCGTTGCGTCCGCGAGACGACCAGCGCGATATAGAGCGACATGGCAAGCGGAACCGACATATACCCGACATAAATAAAGGTTTCCATCCGATTCGGCGAAACAGCAAAAATTTTATGCCACGCTTCGAGCCAACGAAACGTCCACATCACGCCAAAATCGGCAACGCCAATGAGCATGATAATTGCCCCCGCTTCGCGCCTACGCACCGCTTGGAAGGCGATACGGGCAGCATCGGCAGAAAGCAAAACAATAATCACCATCGAAATATCATACACGATTTTATGCGCCCCGCCGCCAACGGCAAAAAGGGCAATAATAACGGCAACGGTCAGCCCGGCACCAAGATACAGCCTGCGGAGCGGTAGTTTGTCATAAAAAAGCGTGTAGAAAAAAAGCCAGCACACAAGCGGTATTGCGCTGTTATAGACATTAGAAATCATATTGAAAAAAAGGCTAATTCCCGGATGACTCTCAACGATTCTCGTCATATAGACCGTCAAAAAGCGCAAGCCTACAAGCAAGGCAAATATCGCGTAGAGCAGGTGAAATCGCTGTTTTGGGTAAAAGGAGAACAACGCAATATGAAGCAGTCCCAAGGCAACCATCATGCCAATAGCAATCAGATACCGCACCGAAAAATAGCTTTCCTTGGCACGCTGCATATCAAGCGCTTCATCGGGGGGAGCAAAACTGAGGTTGAATAAGGTATTGTTTTTTATGGCGGGAACAACCGCGTATCCCATTGGCATTTGCCGAAAAGAATATCGTACCGCAATCACGTAATCGGTTTCTGCACCAAATTGCAGAATAACAGGTTTCCCTTTGCTGGCAATGACCTCTTCGCTGCTTGTGCTACTTGGATTGCCAAGTGTCGCAACAAGCCGCCCATTGAGATAATATTCCGCCCCACCAACTTGATAGGGCATCATGGCAACGGAGGTGTGCCGCAAGGCAGAATCAATGCGGATACGCGACCGAAACCAGAATACACGCGCCCAATCAGGCTGGAGAGAATCAATCGTAATGCTTTGTACCAATCGCCACGCGGCATCGTTGTAGTTCGGGAGCGCAAAATCGGGCTTGTCGTCTTGCATCCAGCGCCACACGCCCGGATGCCACACGCCAAGCGATAAGGATTGCCAATTTGCGGTCTTCGTAAGGTCTTTTGCCGTCAATCGTACTACACCTATGCTATCAACTTTCAGGCGAATTTCCTCACCTTCCCCTGCGATTGCCGGAAAAACTGCGCACAATAATACCACCAGAGCTGTGCTGACAGCCCTCCCAACGGTGATAAAATCTTGAGTTGTACGCATATTTGTTCTTGAAAAAACTGAACCGTCGAAACAGTATCTTTTGGGAGAATAGTGCAAGATGATGGCAGAAACGCCGATTTTGTGAGCATCGTTGTTTTTTTAGACGCACCGACGGGCGAAAGGTTTCAAGCGCAATTTATCAGCGATAATCTTCCCTACAGTTGTTCAACACTGCTGTTGAAATCACAGTGTAATCGAAGAACGCGACATCAACGCTCGCTGCTCTTTGGCGTATTCCGCTCCGGTCTGGAATTTCATGACCAGGTTTAATAAATTATCCGTCAACCCTTGTAATGCCTGTACGGTACGCTCAATCTCACTCGTTGAGCTTGTTGCGGCTTCGGTTACGGCACTGATATTTTCGACATTTTCGACAATATTGCTACTTGTTGTCGTTTGTTCTTTAGTCGAAGCTGCCATTGCCGCAATAATCGCAGCAACATTACTTGTGCGATTGATAATTCGCTCCAATGCCTCGGCTGCTTGTGCGGCGGAAGCCTTACCGCGATCCATCTCGCGTGTGCCTTCGTGCATGGCAAGCACAGCTTCATGCGTGTCTTGTTGAATGATACGAATGGTGGTTGCGATTTCTTTGGTTGCTTTTTGTGTTCGTTCCGCCAGTTTGCGCACTTCATCGGCAACGACCGCAAAGCCGCGTCCCTGCTCGCCTGCGCGGGCGGCTTCAATGGCTGCATTGAGCGCAAGCAGATTTGTCTGGTCGGCAATTTCTTCGATAGCTTGGACGATGGCACCAATTTGTTCGCTGGATTTACCAAG
>JAAFHM010000578.1 GCA_013298375.1 Ignavibacteria bacterium
CAATTCTTGAGAAATATTCAAGGCAATGAAGCGCATTTCAATCTTATCACCTATTGGGAAAATCTTGATGTTATCAAGAATTTTGCTGGTGATGATTTTGAAAAAGCGAAATACTATCCTGAAGACAACGCATATTTGCTGGAGTTTGAGGAGAAGGTAACGCATTACGAGGTTTTTGCAGAAAAATGATAGTCGAAGTGGAATATTTGGCAAGCACGACGGTATTTTGCAGTATGCGCTCACGTCAATTTTTGGCTTGGGAAGAATGCTTACGATGTAATTGATTGAAAAACGCACTGCTGCTTGTGGTGCGGCTACATTTTTCGCAAAATCTTTATTAAAACTATGACCATCCCCCAACCCCGCACCATTACTGACGCACACGGCAATCCCACATTTGTGCAACTTCCCGCGTCGGAATATCAGCACTTGCAAGAAGAACTAGCATTGCTGAAGGATACGGATTTGCTGCAAAAGTTCAATCGCCTTATAGACCTGCTCTACGCAGACAAATACGGTTTATACATGGGCGATTACACGGACGACCTCCGCGAACACGTAGCGAATACCGCATGGAACCACGAACCAAGCGGATGGGATAATGTCTAAACCAAGCTACAATCAGCGTGAAATCGTTCTTGTACCATTTCCCTATTCAGACCTCAGCACGACCAAGAAGCGTCCTGTCTTGATTGTCTCGAATGATGCGTACAATCGGCAGTTTGAGGATGTTGTTGTGTGCGTCATCACGAGCAATCGTTTTTCGGATGCGTATTCTGTCCCCTTGGAAAATGACGACCTTGAAATGGGCGTACTTCCTGAATCTTCGGTGGTGAAATCGCACAAACTCTTTACCGTTCATCAAGGCAGTATTCTCAAGAAGTTTAGTCTTGTCAAGCCTGAGTATTTTGAGCAAGTTGTATTGGCAATTCACGGGCTTCTTGAGCCTCTTTCATAATGTTTCCCATGAATACCCCCAACACCAATGCTGAAGCGGTTCGCCATGATATCGGCTTAACCTTCGATTTCATCCGCGCTTGCATCAAGAACCCCGCGCTCTTGGAGCAAGTAGAGCAATTCGCCGATGGCACAGAACTAGTTTTTATCGAAAAAGACCAACCATTTCCAACGCCCAAAGAAGGCGCGAAACAGCAGTTTATCAAGGTTTCGCACTCGTTTGAGGTTATTGAAACGGAATTTGCTTGATTGGAAACGTG
Source organism: Ignavibacteria bacterium (assembly GCA_013298375.1). Taxonomy (GTDB): domain Bacteria; phylum Bacteroidota; class Ignavibacteria; order Kapaibacteriales; family UBA4661; genus PH2015. The sequence continues at coordinate 1,218 of JAAFHM010000578.1, forward strand.
TAATTGATTGGAAGCCGCAATGCTGCCTGTGGTGCGGCTACATTTTTCACAAAATCTGTATTGAAGCTATGACTATTCCCCAACCCCGCACCATTACTGACGCACACGGCAATCCGGCATTTGTGCAACAAATCCTTGCATTTTGTTATCGTATTCGATAACTTTCCCAATGATACGAGAACTCATTTTTTACGAACAGTATTTCTTTGACTTTTACGACACACAGCCGAAAAAAGTCCAAGAGAAAATTGACTATGTGCTTGATTTAATTGTGAATGTGGAGAGGGTGCCGGAGAAATTTTTGAAATATCTGGCAGACACCGACGGACTTTATGAGATTCGTGTCAAAGTCGGCTCTGATATTTTTAGATTTTTTTGCTTTTTTGATGCCGGAAAACTTGTTGTGGTGTTGCAAGGCTTCCACAAGAAATCTCAAAAAACACCACGTAGTGAACTTGCGAAAGCAGAAAGATTGAAACACCAATATTTTGAGGAGAAAAACCAATGAATAAGACCACTACACTTGAACAACACTTGGCTAAACGCTATGGAGAAATCGGCACGGCAACACGCAACGAGTTTGAAAAAAACTCCAAAGCCTTTGCCATTGGCGAACTCATTAAAGAAGCCCGAAAGCAAGCAAACATGACGCAAACAGAGCTTGCCGAAAAAGCAGGTACAAAGAAAACCTACATCTCCCGCATTGAAAACGGGCAAAGTGATATTCAACTCACAACGCTTTTTCGGATAATCGAAACGGGATTGGGGAAACAACTGATGTTGCATATTGAGTAGAGATTATCAAAGTTAGCCTGGCGCTCTGCGCCTTGCCGTCTTAAAGTTGTATAGCCCGGTACAAATTTCCATCACGCTATCGCGTATCTCCTCGGAGCGTAAACGAATACAGTCTTTGACAATCCGAAAAATCTTGATGCCACCGATACTATGTTCAATGGTAATACGCTCTTGGGAAATTGTACGATTCTCCGCTTTCTGTTCAACCGTCAGTTCTTTGCCTTTCGGCTTTTTGCTCGGTTGTCGGGTGATGGCTCCGGGGATGGTAAACCCGTGAAATCCTGTGTCTTGAAGTAGTTCCGTATCTTCGGGCATCATCAACGCGACTTCATCAGCACATCGTTTGTCATGAACACTGCCGGCAAATGTTTTGCTCAAGAAACATACCAACTTGTTCGTATCATTGATGACCAAGTTCTTTATGGTATGCTTTTTTTTTACCACTATACTGTTTCTTTTGCTTCCGATCATCGTGCGGGCGCTCTATTGGGCGCTCGGTACCATCAAGACGATGACGAGCGACATCATCCTGAGCATCCAAACGCTCAAGCAGTTCAAGGTTTGTCCGCGCCGGGGTCATATCGCAGCGCTGTAAGGTCATCCGTAAGATTGCTTGGCATCGTTGAAGCCAAGGATGAGCCTGACTTTGTGTCATTCCCCATTGCGAGGAATGATACTCTTGTGTCGGATTATTCTTGAGATAACTCAGGACAAACAACAGCATATCTTCCGTCGTTTTCAGAACGCTATCGCTCCGAACACTATAGGAACGCAGACGGGGCTTTCCATCTGCCGTCCAATGCTGCATTTGTTGTTGCCAAACCAGGGCAAATTCTTTATGGAGAGCAAGAAAATCCAAATGGGATAAACCGCTGACGCTCTGAAACTGTTTGAGATCTTTCCGAAGAGTGGTGTAGTTCATAGAAAGCAAAGTTCGCCATTCGCCGCCATTTTTCCTACACTAACTTTGATAATCTCTATTATATGCTGTGCATTAAGCATGATACCTCTTTTCTTGATGCTGTACAGTGTGGTTACTTTACAAATCAAGGAAGAGGTATGCTTTTTTACTACTCTTTTTTTAAAATGTCCAGACTATTGCTCATAATTTTACTTTGGCAAGTTGCTGACAAAGCTAGATACGAAGAGGCTTTCCAAGAAAACATCTTATCAAAAAAACGAGACTTTCGGCTTAAAGGCGCTTGAATACAAGGTTTTGATTATCTATATCC
>JAAFHM010000100.1 GCA_013298375.1 Ignavibacteria bacterium
GAAGCACATTACAATCAAGAACGTTCTCTGTCAATGGCACAGAAATTCTCGGAATCAATGGGAACCGCATGGGCAAAAGGCGGTCTGATTCAAATTTTGGCGGCAGCTACGGACAAACCCATTGCGCTCTTTTATCCCGAAGAACGCTTATATTCGTGTTTTGTACAAGTAGTTATTGAGTCGCTACGGCGATAATAACTTCAACAGCCCACAGTTTTGTGCAAACTCAGTCAACCTGCTACTATGAAACTCTTCTTACTGTGTTTCTCATTTGTCTTTGCTGCCGTTTCTGCTTTTGGTCAGAATGAGCAATTTGTTCCTTTTCGCAAGGGCGAGAAGTGGGGCTTGTCAGACACCAACAAAACGGTTATTCTTGAACCACGCTATGATGTCATTGGCTTTTTTCAGCGTGGTAGGGCACGAATTGAGAATGCCGGAAAAATTGGTATTCTCGACACGACAACCCGTGAACTTGTTCCTCCACTTTATGACGAGTTTCGCGACATTTCGCCCAATCGCCTGTGGTGCCGAACTAAAGAAGGTTGGGGGATAATACGATGTTCAATGCCAGCCAAAACAAGCACGAGTGCAGCAAGCGTTGCTGTAGTGGGTGCAAATAACTCCATAACAATTGTGAGTACCACCGCTGCGGTTGAGATTCTTTCTCCACGCTATGCTGAGATTCTTGAATACTTCGCTTTTTCTACCCAAGCGATTGTACGAACAACGATGGGAAATACCGTACTTGTCGATACTAATGGTATTGAGGCACCACTTTCATCAGAAGCCCTTGAAGAGCGTCAAACTCTCATGCGTCATACAACTACTTTCCCACCCGACGGCTACCGTATTTTACCATTTCGAGATGGGCTTGGTATGGTTAATGCAGAGTTGGGGAATCTCGTCGTGCGTACAGGTTGCCGAGGTATCCGCCCTTTCGACAGCAATAGGGTCGCCGTTAAACGTGGTACACACTGGGGGGTGTGGGATTATAAAAAATCTGAGAGTACTGTTCCGGTCATGTTCGACGATGTTGCGCCACTTTCTGATTCAATGATATGGACAAAGAAAGACGGGCGTTGGTTTCTTTTTAATGCCGAAAAAGGTGAGGAAATTCTCAAGCCTGCTAATGGATATGAAAAAATTTTCCGTTTTAGCCACCGAGAGTATGAAGTCGATTTTGCAGACCCCACAGAACGAAGACGAACACGTGTCTTAAACAAAAAAAAATTGGGTATTGTTGATCAATCAGGTCAAGAAATAATGCCAACCGAATACGACGAAGTGCGCTCTTACTATCAGTTCGATAATCGCGATGTAAAAGGACTTCCCTCTCACCTCTATCGTGTTAACCTCCCCGACGCAGACCGAGCAGATGTGCGTTCCGATAGCGCTTGGGGAGTGTACAGTTTGGGACGACAAGTGCTTTTTGTGCAGGCGAAATACCGAAGTGTTTCGCGCTTTGCTTTCGCGCTTGCGCCCGGAGGTAATGGCAGGGATGTCATTGCGACGGCGGTTGTCCAAGACACGGGCAAGGGAAGGAAATTTGGACTTGTTGGGTACTCTTACCATGCCGATACGGCTGCCCACGAAATTCTTGCGCCAATGTATGATTCTGTCGGTATTGTTTGCATGCGCCGCGTTCCTGTTTTAATACAACCCGTTAATGCCAAAGGAAGCTCTGTGACAGCCAAATGGGGCATAGTGCTGCTTTCGTTTACCAAAGAGCAGCCCTCTCGTGAGATTGTGAAGCCCAAATATGACGCAATAGAACCATTTACCAGCAATTGTATTGCTATAGCACGAGTTGGCGATCAGTACGGACTACTTGATACCACAGGTCGAGAGGTCGTTCCGCCTCAATACCGCGAAATTCAGTGGCTTGCTGAATATCTTGAAGATAATCAAGCTGAATATGGCTTTTATTGTGTACGCAGCGCAGAAGGTAAATACGGATTGCTCACGTCACTTGGAAAAACGATACTCCAGGCGAAATATGATGAAATTGACCTTGTTCGGAAAGCCAACTCAAGAGTATCGTATATTCGTGTTCGTATCGGACAGATGTGGGGAGTAATGGCACGGGAGAACGGTAAAGAAATTATTCCGCTACGTTTTGATGACGTAACGCCAGTATCAGATGAAAAATTCTGGTTTGTGAAATTAAATGGAAACGTTGGGATGTGGGAAATCTCAGAGCGTTCAAGCATCACAAAAGATTCTCACTCCGAATCAACCAGCAATACGCCCGTTACTGTACGGGAGCTTGTGCCACCGATTTATTCATCGCTTCGGGTGCCGTATGCAGATTTTATCATTGCTTCACGTGGCGACAAATGGGGGTTGCTTTTTCGCCGCAATGGACGCGAATGTACGTCCATTGACTATGAAGAGGCATCGTATCTGGGAACAAATGATGATAATTCTCCATACTTAGCAATGGTGCGCTCTCCAAAGGGGTGGCGTATCATAACGTCGCAAGGGAAATCATTTATTGATACGCTTTTTCACGATGTGAAGCCGCTCTATAAAAAAGCTTTTGCCGTGCGGCGCGGCGATAAATGGGATATTCTGAGCGGCGCGGCACAGATAGATGTACGCCGATACGACAGTTTGGCTTGTTTGTACATTCCTCATAATCGGAACATTTTTGGACTGTTTGCTGAGGGCGGCAAATTGGGTGTATTAGATAATAATTTCCGTGTTATTATCCGTCCGGATTTTTCCCGCATTGAGCCAATTTTTACTGCATTTGCTTCTTCCTATAACCCAACATCGGCATTTTGGGTATGCAAAGACGATACTTCCTGCGGTATTGTCGCGGAAAATACACGTATTATTGCGCCTCTTCAGTATCATTCGTACTCCATCCCTGACCATATCCTGCGATATTTCAGACGCGATTGGCTCGTAGTACAGCGGTGCAATGGTCAAGAGGAATATTCCGAACAGATGCTGCGCTTTGATGGGATATTGGTCAAGAAACGGAATGCAAAAACCTCTCAAACACTTGTCGGTGCTGTTAGCTATCTTACCGGCGAAGAGATTCTGCCCGTACAATATGATAATGTCGGTGATGTCGAATTGCAATCGGTTATAGAGGCACGTGATGGCTCACCGCGCGAAAAAATCTACTATTGCGATTTATTGCCATCAAGGCTTTCAGGCTTTCAGGGATACCTGAACGCGAATACATTTGAAGAAATTATATCGCCGCGGTACACTGCTCTCAACCGCTTTTCCGTGCGGTATGCTCTGGCGTGGCTATACGGGCAAGTTGGTATTCTTGACTTGCGCACTGGCACTGAACTTATTCCGCCACGTTTCGATGATATAAACATTGAAGGCAGCTTTGCGAAGATGAGATTAGGCGATAAGGTGAGTCTCTGGAAATATGCCACTGCCACAGAGCTTATTCCTCCGCGATATACTTCTATCGATAGTGTAAAAAGTGGGAAAGTGCGAGTACAACTTGGCAGAAATGTGGGACTTGTCAGTATTGAAGATGAAACCGCCGGAAAAGAGATCATTCCACCAGACTATACAAATTTTCGCCTCATGGGCGATGATATAGCAAAAGTAGCTATCGGAGACAAATGGGGAGTGTATGCGCTTGGGCGTAGGACATCATCCACGACAGTGAAAGGGAGTCCGTCAAAATCTAAAACGAAAAAGTCGGCTATACCGCAAGCAGCATCGGATGAGAATGCCGAACTGTACAACACAATGCAGCGTACAAGCGGGAAAGAGGTTGTTGAACCGCGCTATGATTGGATTGGCGAATTTGTAGGCGGACGTGCAAAGGTGCGAACAGGCATTCTTTGGGGCTATATTGATGTAACGGGGCGTGAAATTGTACCGGTGCGCTATGACAGCTATATTACTCTTCAGACTGATAGTACTGCTATTGCAAAAATCAATGGAAAATTCGGTATTTGGGATATGGCGAATAATCGCGAAGCGGTACCCGCTCAATACGACCGTATTCTGCCACTTAGTGGAAACCGTGCGCTTGTATCTGGTTTTTCGGGTTCGCGGAGGCAATTGGGTATGGTCGAGTATGCAACAGCGCAGCGACCGTCGTCGCTCATTCTCCCCATTCAATACGATGAAATTCGTCCTTTCTCTGAGGGGCGTGCATGGCTCAGGCGTGGTACGAAGTGGTGTGCCACCGATACATCGGGGACAATTCGTATTCAGCCGCAATTCGATGAAGTACGTGATTTTCATAACGGGGTTGCGGCGGTGCGCATTGGCGCAAAATGGGGCTTTATTGGCAGGTCGGGTGAGACTCGTCTCAGCATACAGTACGATGAAGTCCGCTCAATGCTGGGTGATCGCGCATTTGTTCGATTGGGAAAACTATGGGGATTGAGTGATACCGCCGGACGCAGTATTATTCCTCCCACATATACTGCACTCGGAGACACAGTGAACGGTTTTATGACGGTACAAAAGACTGATAGTTCCCGCAAACCTCTATGGGGAGTGATCGATACGACAGGGCGTATTCGTGTTCCGATTCTCTACGATGCCATAGAGATCCTTGATTCGGTCGTGGCAGTGCGCAAAGCTGATAAATTCGGCATTGTCCATACAACCAAAGGCGAGCTTGTTGTGCCTCGGTATGATAGAATTTCGCGTTTGAATGCCGATGCCTTCCTTGTCCACCAACTATTCAAAGAAACAACTTCAGCAAGTATTACATCGGCAAACGTGCTATTGAAAGGTATGACTGCAAGCAATGCCAATCTAAGCAACGGCGCTCCCAAAAGCATACCGTCCGGAAAAGAAAAAATGCTGACAAAATTAGGATTGGTGCGGGCGCGGGATGGCGTATTACTTCTGAAGCCGGAGTACGATAATATCACGCCCTTTGGCAGAGGCTTGATAATGGTCGAAAATAATAAACGTTTTGGTTTTTTAACTGCTGATGGTAAAACACTTATTCCACCGCAATTCACGCGCATTGGGCAGCCTATTGGGGAGCGGGTTCCGATTGCTATTGGGGATTCCCTTGGCGTTTATACCCTGAGCGGCAAGCAAATTCTCGCGCCGATTTGTCGAGATATTCATTTTTCTGATGAAACAACAATACATGAAGCTATGTGGTTCCAAAACTATGATAGCAAATGGGGCTGTGTCAACGCTGTGGGAAATATCCTCTTTCCACCCACTTTTACTGAAATTCTCGAAACACCTAATGGTAGAGCATGGGCAAGGGATTCGCTAGGCTGGAGACTTGTCACTATGAGGAGTTCTGGGATTACATCGCAAATTTTCCCAGAAATCACGGCTTTTGGTGAAACGGCAATCTTTGCACGCGATCCAGTGCCAACGTCGAAGCAGATGCCAGCAGAGGACGTAGAAGCTATTACGCCTGGGCGAGTAAACTCCACGCAAGCAAGTGTACAGATACAGCTACCGCGCTTAGGGCAATGGCGCATATACGACGCACTCACGGGTAAACAACTACATTCATCGGGTTTCGACGCTATTAGTGTCCTGCCGCAACAAGGATATGCGAAGGTTCTTTCGGGCGGGAAGTGGGGATTTATTGCCCCAAATGGAAATATTCTGCAAGTGCCTCGTTACGACGAGATAGGAAAATTTTCTCAGGGGCGGGCAAAGGTTACCATTGTCACGACAACAGGTTCGGCGACTGTTCGTTCATTAGTTTCGGTTGGTTATATTGATGAGGCATTACGGGAAATTGTGCCAGTCAAGTATGATGCCGTGCGAAACTTTATTGGCGGGCGGGTTACGGTCAAGCGCATGGAGCGGTGGGGGGTGGCCGACTATCTGGAAGGTAAAGAAATCATCAGCCCAAGTTTTGAATGGGTAATCTATAGGTCTGGCGGCTTTGCCGATATTAAACTCTACGATAAATGGGGAATTTATGATTACAAAAACAACCGCGTCGCTCTTAACCCAAGTTATGATGCTATTCGTACCGATGCTCATGGTGTAACCTATATCAAAAATAATGGAAAATGGGGTACCGTGGATGCAACAAGCGGTCAGGAACTTATACAACCTCAATTTGATGCACTGGATAATTTTATCGGCGGGCTTGCTCGAGTACAATTGGATGGGCGCTTTGGCTTGATAAATAGCAATGGCAATTATGTTGTTCCAGCAGAGTATGCCGAAATAACCATGAATTATCACAATCCAAATATTATCCTGTTGCAACGAATAGAACCAAGTTCGTGGAAACAGCTTTATGGACTCTGCACGTTGTCGGGCAAAATGCTTGCTCAGACTGTTTATACGCGCATTGAATTTGAGCAAGGTCGCGGATATGGTTTGTATGCCAATGGAAAATTGCGCGGCTATATCACTGCGCAGGGAAAAGAGTTTTGGGAATAGTGAAAGAAACCATGAGAAGTCCTGATATTGCTCATCATAATTCACGTTTTTATCTCTCATTCCAAACCATGATTATGCGTTCATTTTTTTTCTTCAGTTTTCTACTTTTTGCCCTTCAGCCTCACTACTGCATTGCGCAATCACCCACTTTCCCCGAACAAGAATGCACCTATGCACTTCCAATTTGTGGGAAAAGAATTACTCAGCCCAACGGTTATCCAGCGTTAGCAAACTTTGCTCGATTGCCAGCCGTTGGCGCTGCGGAGTTTCCCGTTTGGTATTCCCTAGAAGCTGCTATCACGGGAAGATTTGCCTTTACGCTCACGCCCAACGATATGAATGACGATTATGATTGGGCGGTGTATGATGTTACGGAAAAAGGGTGCGATCTTTTATCACAAGTACGCCCCATATCATTCAATCTTTCGGGACGGCGCGGGGTTACAGGGGCAAATAGTATGGGGACGCAAAGCGAAGTTGGTCTGGCATCAAATGGAAATCCGTTTAGCACACTTATACCACTGCAAGCAGGGCGAAAGTATCTTCTTCTGGTAATTTTTACCCCCCGCCGAAGTATTCCAGTTGGAACAAATAGTGGTTTTACGTTAGATTTTATCGGAACCGCCGACGGTCTCATTGCGGAAAGCCCCAAACCACGATTACTCAGAACTGCGCCGATTACAGGGACTTGTGGTGTCAATGGTTTGCGCGTAACATTTTCCGAACCGATTGCCATTGCTTCGGTACAAGCTAGAGACCTTGTTCTTTATGGATTGCAGCAACGCAATTTCTCCGAAGTGCGTTCTCCCAGTGGCGGTCGGTTTGCACAAGATGTACAGAGTCAGGGCTTTGAGCGAACTTTTGACTTTATTTTTGATGCGCCCGTCACAATGAGTGGGCGCTATACGCTTGCTATTATTGGCACTGTCTCAACCGCGTGTTCCAGTGCGAGTGATGGTGACATTGGTGTAGCATTTGAAATACAACAGAAACGCTTAGAAATTGCAGGTACACGATTTTTTTGTCGTGCTTCCCCCACAACGCTTTCGGTGCCGAATGAATTTGAATCGTATCGGTGGACAAATGCTGCCGGGCAGTTGATTGGAGAAAAAGCAACGGTAGAAGTCGCTACTGCCGGAGTTTATACGATCGAAGCCAGCGTTGCCGACTGTAGAGTCACTTCACAAGCCACGATAGCTCTTCGTGAAAATCTTTCCGTGCAGATATCCGGTAGTGATGCATTTTGCGATATCAATGACGATTGCGCGTATATTGTTGCAGAAGAAGGCTTTACGCTATACGAATGGTTGGACAGTACAGGAACCGTTTTTGCACGTCGCCGTGATGTCTGTGTACGAACCGAAGGAACATATCGTGTGCGTGCGAGCATCAACGGTTGTGAGGCAAATTCTCGACCACTAACTATTCGCAAACGTACAGCTCCAACGGTGCCACCGACAATTACACGGCGGGGAAATATGTTATCGGTTGTTAATCCTCAACCTGATGCGCTGCGTATCGAATGGAGGCGTATTATTGGCGACGGACTCTACGACTTTATTCGTGTCGGATACGATTCTACATTGATTCCACAGGATACAGGACGCTATACGGTCGCTCTGCTTAATGCTGCTAATTGCGCTATTAGTGCGCCGGCAGTGAGATTTCAGCCGATTCTTGCATCGGTGGAATTCCGTGTTGGTTCGGTGACCGCAGTCCAAAATGACCGTGTCGGCATACCCATTCTCCTCACATCAGCGCAAAACCTTGCAGCAATGGGTATTGACAGCTTCCGCGTCCATTTGCGGTGCAATGCACGATTACTTTTTCCGGAAGATGAAAATATTCGGCGCTATACCGTACAAGAAAATGAGCGTTTTACCCAAATTACCATGCCGATACAACCGCTCAGAGGTGATACCTTGGGGATCTTTACTTTTCGTGCTATGTTGGGCAACACCAGTTCTACCGTTCTGAGTCTGCAAGACCTTAATACGATTCCGCCCAATCTCGGGCTTCGCATGAGCGCTTCCAATGGGCTTTTTACTCTCGTCAATATTGCCACCGAAGGTTCTGTGCGCCTTATTGAGCGACCAAAGACGGCACTCAGCCTTCAGGTTCGACCAAATCCGACTATTGGGCAAATGGGTATCACGGTTATTATTGATTCTATGCCACAAAATAGTTCGCAGGATGTTCGCATCACCATCACCGATGTACTTGGTCGAACACAAATGCCGATATTTTCTGGTGTTCTTCCCAATGGTGAACATCAGTTTACGGCAGATATTCATCATCTGCCGACAGGCTCTTATATGGTGCTTGTGCAAACGCCTGATCAGCGTCAATCAACCTCAATAACCATTCTTCACTAATAGACCACTCACACAAAGGTGTATCAATGAATAGAGTATTTGTCCCACGGTCAACAATTTCAGGAATACAGAGGGATTTTATTGGCTATACTCAATGGATATGGATTCTCGTCGGTTGTGTGCTGATGTGCTGCGTACAATCTCTCACGGTGTTCGGTCAAGAAAAAAGTAATGCTTTGCACCTCAATGCTTTCGGAGGTTGGAGTCTTTTTCAACATACAGCTGGCTTTCGCGCATTGCCGGGAGTTCCTAATTCTTCCCCGGGCTTTACCGAAGGGGTGGGAAGCGGTTTTTTCGTCGGCGCGGGAGGGCAACTACCCTTGTTCTCTCATGCTTTTGTTGCATTACGTGGTGGTTATGCGCAGCACAACGCACTTTTGCAAGCATCGGAGCCGGCAACTGTGAGTGTAAATGGGACACCGCTTTCGGCGGTCTTTCGTCATCAATTTGAATCAAGGCTTGATGCCATTTTCCTTGAACCGCTCTTCGGTTACCGCTTACCGGAGCCGATAGACTTTCTTCGCGTTATGCTGGGGATGCGAGCTGAGTGGATGACCGCTCCAACCTTCACACAGACAGAAATACTGGATGAGCCGACTGGTGCCGCGGCTTTTTCTAATGGCTCCAAGATGCGTAATGTTCGACGGAACGAGGCACTACCAAATGGACAAGCCTTGCAGTTGGGTTTGGTCAGTGCGCTTGGGATAGATATTCCACTGACACCACAAAAAAGTATTCTTCTCAGCCCAGAAGTTTCTTTTACCTATCCTCTGACTCCTTTCGTACAAGGCATTGCATGGCAAGCGCAGTCGTTGAAATTTGCTCTTGGATTCACTTATACGCCGAGCGCTGTGGAGCAATCGGTCATCGTACCGCAACAATCTATTCGTTTGAGTGTGCAAGCACTGTCGGTTGATAATCAAGGCAATGAACGCGGGCTTATCCGGATTAAAACAGAAGAGTATATTTCGCGGCAGTTGTACCCATTATTAGAGTACATCTTTTTTGAGCCGCAGTCTGCTGTTCTTCCTGCCCGATACTCTCGTCTTTTGCCTGTGGCGACGAGGTTTTTTTCTGAACAACAGTTTGCCGGATTAGGTACGTTGGATGTGTATTACAACATTCTCAATGTTCTTGGCAAACGCTTACGTGATAACTCAACGGCAACAATACGACTTGTGGGATGTTTGGGGGAAATTGGTTTTGGTCCGAATTCTGAGGAAAACGACCCGACGCTTTCACTCCGCCGAGCCGAGGCGGTCCGCCAATACTTATCGGATGTATGGGGAATTGCAGAGGGGCGCAAACAAGTCGAAGGGCGCAAACTACCCGAAAAACCATCCAATGCACGAAATGCCACCATTGGTGCCGAAGAAAACCGCCGCGTAGAAATAGTGTCAAATTCATGGGAAATCATGAAGCCTGTTGTTGTTGCCGATACTTTGCGTGAAACAGATCCGCCATCGGTCAAGTTTTTTATGACTGCCGAGCCTGATTCCGGCATCATAAAGTGGAGCCTTCGTGCGTTTCAAAATAATCGTACTCTCAAAACGGTTGGTGCTTTGGGCAAGCCTGACGAAACATACCTCTGGCAAATGTCGCGTGAACGTCTCTCAGTTCCATCATCCGCCGAGCCGCTAAGTTACGAATTAACAGTGCTTGATAGCAACGAACAGGAAAGTAGTGTTGAAAATACCATTAAAATTGAGCAAATTACCATACGGAAAAAACGGCAAAATAAAGTACGTGATAAAGAAGTTGATTTCTACCGCTTAATTGGTTTTTCTTTTGAACAATCACGATTGACCGGCTATCACCTGCAAAGTTTTACCGAACTGGTGCAACCCAATATTAAGCCGCAGTCTGTGGCGGAAGTGATAGGCTATACCGATGCCTCCGGAGACCCCGCCTCCAATCAGCGTTTGTCGGAATCCCGAGCCCAAGTGGTAGGACAGATTCTTGCCACAAAAAATGTGAAAACACGCGGTGTGGGCGGTAAGATTCCAATCTACCCCAATACCACACCCGAAGGGCGCTTCTACTCTCGCACCGTCGAAATCAGGGTCGAAACGCCTGTGCAGGAGTAATCCGTACTATGGCAATGTTTCTGCGCTCTTCAACCGTACCAGAGTCAAGACTTCGCATTTATCTTTTATCTGCTTGCTGTAAGCACAGGTTTTATGCGGGCGAAATATCGTTCACCTTTACATTGGACGACATTTGTGGCAACTATGATTTTCCCAGAAGGATGGGAATACCTGAGCCGTCACTTTCATTCACCATTTAAGGAATGTATTATGAAAAAATCTTTACGTTGGATGGTTTGTTGGAGCCATAGTATTTTGGTATTGATGCTTGCTTTTCTACTATCGGCGCAAGCGCAAAGTCAGGTCTGGCAGCAATCATCCGGTGCGACTAATCTTGCCATTGAAGAGTTTACGGTGTTTGGGGCATCTCTTGTTCTCGGAACATCAGATGGTGTGTACCGATCTAATGATAATGGTGCGTCATGGCAGGCATTCGGCGATGCACAAATTCGCGGTAAGTATGTTAATACTATTCTTACTTTTGGCAGTAGGCTCTTTGCTGCTACTAACGATGGCGGCATAAATTTAACGGATGGTGATGGAAGTATCTGGACTGACCAAAATCGTGGATCTATGTCCTTCAATAGTTCTGCGCCGGTGCGCCGCATGGTGGTTTTTAATGGGGCACTTTATGCGGGGACGTTGGGTGCTGGTGTTTACAAAAACACAACATCGGACGGAGCCTTTCGAGAGGTTAATCAAGGGTTCACAACAACCACGGTCGTTGGGCTGGCTGTTTGTCGCGGAATACTTTTTGCTATGCTTGGCAGAGGTATATGGCAATTTAATGAAACGAACAGCACATGGCGTTTGCCTACAAATGTGCTTTCTGGAGATTTGGTTCGTGCTATGACTTCCTCAAACGATATGATTTTTGCTGGAACCGATGAAAAGGGTGTCTATCGTTCAACTGATAACGGCGCTACATGGCAAGCAATGAATAATCAGTTAAGCAATCGTCAAGTACGTGCTATTCTCCATGATGGAAACGCCCTGTATGTCGGATTGGACAGTGGTGGTGTTTTTCGCTATAATCCCGATATATCTGCTTGGGAATCCATGAGTATGAATCTCGGAAATAAGACCGTTCAGTCGCTTTTTTCTCATAATGGTATTCTTTTTGCCGGAACAAAAGGCAACGGTGTATATTTCCTCCGAACCGCCACCCCAACGTTGTCCGCTAATCCTAATGAGCTACGGTTTGAAGATGTTTTCGTTGATTCGCTATCAGCAACGCAACGATATACCTTGACAGCATCAAATCTTACGGCTCTGGTAACCGTTAGCGCTCCATCGGGTTTTCAAATTGCGACTGCACAAAATGGCACGTTCAGCTCGGTGTTGAGCCTTCTGCCAAATAATGGTAGTATAAACCAAACTATTTTTGTCCGTTTTGCTCCGACTGCCGTACGAGCATTTTCTGGTAATATCGTACA
>JAAFHM010000326.1 GCA_013298375.1 Ignavibacteria bacterium
GAAACAGGCGGCGCAACGAGTTCCATCATACCGGATTTTCTCATTAGCTTTGATGAAGAAAAAAATGATTTTTTCATTCAACTCAATGACACCCGTGTTCCGACGGTGCGCGTGAACAAAATGTATGAGCAGATGAAAAATCAAGTACGCGAGTTCACCCAACGCGGCATGAAAAGCCAGCGCATGAACAAAGACACGCGGAAGTTTCTCAAACAAAAATATGACGATGCAAAATTCCTCATTCTCGCCCTCAAACAGCGCCGCCACACAATGATTCGGGTAATGACGGCAATTGTGTATCATCAGCGCGAGTTTTTTCTGCGAGGGAAAAACTACGTCCGACCGCTTATTTACAAGGATATTGCCGAAGATACGGGTGTTGATATTTCCACCGTTTGCCGCGTTGTCAATAACAAGTACGCCCAAACAGACTATGGTGTGTATGAGCTACGATATTTCTTCAGCGAAGGTCTGCCAATGCCGAAAGACCCCGTTGTAGGCGGTTCGCTGGGCGTATCGCCTGTGGAAAGCGGCAATAATGACGATGATCGTAATGGTGGCGACGGCGAGAACGAAATTTCTACCCGTGTTATCAAAGACAAACTCAAAGACCTTATCGCTGCCGAACCAAAGGACAAGCCCCTCAGCGATGACAAACTCGTCCAAGAATTGGCAAAAATCGGCTTCACGATTGCACGGCGCACCGTGGCAAAATATCGCGATTTAGCTGGCATACCGCCAGCACGCTTGCGACGGGAATTGTAAGCATTACCTCCACTTTTTTTGTTCTCAAGCTATGCGTTTTCTTCTCAAAGCCTCATTGTTTCTACTTCTTCCGATTGTTAGCGTTTCCTGCGGAGCAAAACGTTCGCAAGCGCAACTACCCAGCACCCAACAACAAGCTACTTCCATAGCGATTCCGGCGGAATTTGGGCAATATTGGAATGACGGCAAAGCAGAAATAAGCGCCTACAAGGGCGTACAACTTCGCTACAATGAAGTCCGCCCTTGTACGAGTGTTCTCATCTTCGTCACCGAACCGTTTAATGCGGAAAAGCAGGTCAAAGCGGATGCTCCCGACAGCAATCGAATGTACACCAGCGTTTTGAAGTTGAACCACACCAAGCGCTTCCAAACAGGCATTTACACGTATTCGCTGATGACTTCGGTTTTTACGCCAACCCAACCCGCTATTGTGCAAAATACCGCCTACAATCCCACCGCGCCCTTGAAAATCACCTTTTCAGGACAGGAATGGTGCGGCATGGTATTTCATCAACTCAATCGGCAAGCCGATAAATCCATGCGCTCGGCTGCCAATAGCTATTTTGAGTCGGAAGGCGACAAAACCGAGACGCTGCAAGCCGACGACAACACGCTGTTTGCCGATGATGCGTTTATCGCTGTGCGCGAACTCCTGAAGCCGCTTGCGGCGGGAACATACTCGTTTTATCACACGCTCGAACACGCCCGGATTAGCCACAAAGCGCTCGCTCCGCAGGAAGTGTCCATTGCAAAAAAAGACGCAACGTTGCGCTTCCGTGGGCAAGATGCGGCGGTCACGGAATGGACGCTCACAGGCAAAAATTTCGTATGGCTTTTCACGGTGGAAAAGCAGTATCCGCGCCGCATTCTCTCGTTTCAATTTACCGAGGGCGGTAAGGTGATTGAAAAGGCTGAACTGCAAGAATCCATGCGCCTTCCGTATTGGAAGTTGAATGCAAATGGCGATGAACACTATGTGCAAGAACTAGGCATTTCGGGGAAATAACATGAAGAAGAGCGCTGTATTCTCAATCGTCTGTGCGCTGGCTGCAATCTTGCTGTCCGTGCCGCTTGCCGCGCAGCCGCTTGATTTTAGAATGGAAGTCTTTATTCCAAGCAATTTGAGGGCAAGGGTCGGCGATACGATTGCAATTCCCATTCGCGTCCGCAATCTCAGCGTTTCGGCACAGCGAATGGTGGTGGAAAATTTCTCGTTTAGCTTTCGCTTCAACCCCACTGTCCTTATTCCTCTATCGTCCTCGCGCCCACGTTTTTACGATACGCTTTTTGCGGCAAATAATCTCGTGGAAATGAATATGACGGTTCCGATGAATAACCGTCAATTACGCGACAACGACCTCATCATCGAAATTCCCATGGTGGTTTGTCTGGGCGATGTCGAAATCACGGAACTTTCGATTGACCGCTCGGCACTTATCAATTATACATTTCGTGTTAAGCCCGTTGGAATGGATCCATTTCCAATTCCGATTGCATCAGTCATAAGCGGCTTACTCACGGTCGAAGATGCTCGGTGGAATAATCTTTTGCTTACCGTGAACGCCAATGCCAATCAACTTTCCATGACCATTGCGCCCAATCCCATCCAAAATTCCAGCAGAATTGATATAGGAATCGGTACACTTCCATTGCAGCCCGCACTGGGCAATCCGGCGCTTGTGCTATACGGGATTACCGGGCGCGATGTCGTAACAATCCCCGTCAATTTCATGGGACGCAATACGCTTTCATTGCCCCTTCCATTAGCCCGCTTGCCGCGTGGGACGTACTTTGTTCGTTTCACCTACGGCTCTTTCTCAATAACACGAATGATTATGGTTGAGTGAGCATGGAACACGCCGTTATGAGTATTCGCCACGCTTCTTGCTCTATCTCGCTATTGCTCGTGCAAGGTTTTGTGCTGCTTTGCGGTATGATGACCTCGCACGTTTCCGCACAGGGGCAAACTGCTCCGTTTCATCTGGGGCTGAGTGGTGGGATTTCGCGGCAATTTCCGGCAAGTGGCTTGGCGGCACTGCAAGGCATTGAGCCGTTTCCGGTGCTGCTGGACACGCACAGCGGCACGGGGCTTGAGGGTGGAATCGAAGCGTTTTATCGACTCAATCCCCAATGGGAACTTGGCTTGAGAGGGCAGTACGCCCAGTTCTCCGCAACCACCAGAGGCGAAGGCTCCACGCTTATCGGCGTGAATAACCCCCTTTCAGCGATTCCCACCCCGACACGATTTCCCTTGCAAACGACGCTCTTTTCTGATGTACAGATGCTTTCCTTCACACCGCTTGTACGCTTGTTTTTCGGCGATATTTTTTCGTTAGTGCCGGGCTGAAAATAGACGTTCCCGTCCGAAGCTCTTTGCGGGCAAGATTTGACCTTATTGCACCACCCAGCGTAACATTTATTGCCAATGGCTCTCAAAGCATTGAGGCGGTCTCGCCGGACACAACGGCGCGTGTTGGCTTCTCGTGGTCGCCAGTGGTGTCGGTGGGAGCAGCTCTATCACTGGGGCGAATACGTTTTATGCCGGAATTACAGGTGCAGCCGCTCTTCCAAACGTTTCGCGGACTTGCCCCAAATCGCACCGCATGGAATCTGCCATCAGTACGTTTGAATTTGGGCGTGATTTTATCGTTTCCTGACGCGCCGTCATTGAAAAATACTCCTTCCGGCGATACCGCCATGACGATACCACGCACAGCGCTTCAAACATCGCCGAACCAATCCACAGCACCAACCACATCAATGGTACAGCCGCTTAACGCCACCGATACTGCCATCGCTATCACCCTGTCCGCATCCCGCATTGATACGGTCTTTCAGCGCGATACTACAACGCGCTTTATTGCATGGAACAGCCGAGACAGCGTTCGACTAACCCGCACAAGCGCACAAATCGTCACCGCTTCCAATGGGCAGCAAATGAGCATTATGGAATCCTATCAGCACGACGTTCCCAAGCCGAAGCCATTCCTCGTAGCAACGATGGATGTGCGCTTTATTCCTGCACTCGGCGCTGCACGGACGACGGAGAGCAAGGAAGCATCAAGGCTCGTCGAAAAGCCAACGATTGTGCGGTCTCTCTGGACATCGCCCGAAAAGCCTCATTCATCGGGCGCACAGAATGACGTATTTACGCCATCGGAAGCGTTCGATACCCTTTCGTCTGTGCGATTACCGCTTATTCGCTTTGCTTCTAATGTTTCAACGGAAGTTGGTTTGGCGCGACAGCATATAACGATTGCCTCCGAAGCCTCTGGGAATGCGCCTTTGATACAGATTCCTTATCGTGGCAGAAAGCCCTTTGATTGGGATGCACAGGCGTTGCTTTTTCCCGAAACGCTGCGTCATTTTGGTGAAATCCTCGGCGACTCAACCCCGCACCACATCTCGCAATTCCGCACAGCATCAACAAAACGTGGTGATACCGTACTTGCATGGCTGAAGGTGACGGACAACGAAGCGCAAGACCTCAGCAGCGATACCGTGCGGATTACCGTTGCGCACTCTGAGCAGAAGCCACAAATCAACGAAACGCAGACTTTCAAGACTAACGCACGACAAGCCGCCCGGTGGACGCTGGTGCATCTACAACTCAAACCCAATAATGAAAAATCAAGGGCAGAGTACGCTTTCAGCCCGCGTTCAACAATGCTTTTGGAGCATTTTGCCAAAGATTTTTTGCGACAAAAAACGCTTGCCAAAGCTGCCATAAAAAATGCGACCGTTTATGCAGATGTGGCGGGCGATGCCGATGAAATAGCGCTGGAATCGCTTCAACGCTTGGTGCGAAGCGCTGCCGAAAAACTCAACATTCCTACTTATCACGTTCTTCTGCGCCCCACGCGCCATTCTGCCGATGGGTACGCCGAGAGTGTAAGCAAAAAAAATCATGCTTTTCCCCTCGCCGATGCGTATATTCGGGTAATGATTGAGGAATAGCTATTGCTTTATGATGCACACAAACTCTACATCCGATGCGATTATTCGCGTCCGCGACCTAACCGTCCGCTTCGGCGAGCGCACGATTTTTGAAAACGTGTCGTTTGATGTGCCACGCGGAAAAGTTTTCGTTATTTTGGGCGGAAGCGGGTGCGGGAAAAGTACGCTTTTGCGCACCTTGACGGGCTTGGTAACGCCCGCACAAGGCAGCATCAGCTATGACGAGGCGGAATTTATTGGCAGCGTCCATGAAGCACGACGCGCAATATTGCGAAAATTTGGTATTTTATTTCAGTCGGGCGGGCTCTTTGCTTCGATGACACTTGCCGAGAATATTGCTCTGCCGATTCAAGAAGCAACAAGCCTCAACGAAGAGCGTATTTCCGAAATTGTGGCAATAAAATTAGCGTCTGTCGGGTTACAATCATTTGACGCTTTTTTGCCCGCAGAAATTTCGGGTGGTATGAAAAAACGTGCCGGAATTGCCCGCGCAATGGCGCTCGACCCCGAAATTCTCTTTTTCGACGAACCGTCCGCAGGACTAGACCCCATCAGTTCGTCGGCGTTGGACAACCTTATTCGGGAACTGAATAAAGCACTTGGAACGACGATGATTGTCGTTACCCACGAATTGCAAAGCATTGATGCCATTGCCGATGAAGTGATTATGCTGGACAAGTCTGCACGGGGCATTATTGCTCGTGGAACGCTGGAAGAAGTCAAGGCGCATACTGAAGACAAGCGGGTGTACAACTTTTTTCATCGTATTGCCGAATGACTATCATTAGGAATGCTCAAAAAATAAGTGGACGATTTGCCTTCGATTTCTATGACATTAGCAAGCAAATTCTGAAGTCAAAGCAGATTTTTTTGCTGGTCGTACCGAAATATGATGTTCTTGGTATTTCTGCTTTGAGTTCATGACGGCACAGAACACTTTGAGGA
>JAAFHM010000034.1 GCA_013298375.1 Ignavibacteria bacterium
GCGGTCGGAATACGTCGTGTCTTGACCTCTGATAACCTGAATAGAGGCACGGGCATTTTCACCATTCGGCAACACTTTTCCGGCTCAAGAACAGAGATGGTATGCCGCAGTCGGCTATTGACGATGAGACCACCTTGCAAGCCAACTTGCACAAATGGTTGGAAAATACCGATACTTAAAGGATTCCAAGCTACATACGGACTGAGAGTAATCATCGTAAAATTTAATTCCGCTAAGTGGCGGAACAGCGTCGGAATAGAGAACGATAGCTCTGGGCGGGTTGGTGAACGGAAAGAGAGTGTCTCGTATTCCCTGAAAGCCGCATTGATATTGCGATTTTCGTACATCAGGCGAGCGCCGATGTTCACCGTTCCTAAGCGCCACGTTGCGTTTGGCGTGAGTAAATTTTTCTCATACATCAGCCCAGCTACTAAGCCCGCACCTACGCCACCGTTAAATTTGCATTGGCAGGAATCGGTCACAAACGAGCCGTTCTGTACATTAAAGCCAGGACCAGCAATGACACCAATCACATCCGGCACAACACGCCGACCAAGTTCCAACGGCGACGACCGCTCATTATCTTGAGCGAAAAGGTTTGTTTGTGCTGCCAAACCAAGGCTTGCCACGCAAGCAACCATCAATAGTGCGCGAAAACGGAAATGTGGTGAGAGGAACATGGTCAAATGAGGAAAAATGGAACAAAGGACAAACAAGAGCAGCAAGGACAATTTACCATGTCTAAATTATCAAACGAATGAGAGAAATACAAATTGTTCCTGCACAATTCTCACACATCTTACTCCGGCTGAATCGGCGTTTCAACGACAATCGTCACAGTACGGCAGTAAAAGCGCCCTTCCGGTATCTCGGTGTCGTAAAGCAACACGGTTTTTCCCAGACCACGCACTTCTGCTTTTTTTGCCAAATCCAGTGCCGACGCTGTTTCGCGGGCGCGGGCTTTGGAGAGGCGCAGCGAGTAGTCAAGCGGGTTCGTGTAGTCGGTATAGCCCGAAATGCGCACCGTTGCTTCTTGTGCGATTTGTGTTTTGATAAAAGAAGCAATACGATTTTGAATTGTCGTCAAATTCGATTTGTCGAAATCAAACAAAATCAGGCTGTAACGGTCAATTTCGCGGTCTTTGAGGCGCTCGCGGCGCTTGCGCAATATCGTTATCTGCTCCACTGGCGACGAGCCTTTGGTCGAAAGGCGATTGCCGCTATCGTCCACAGCCGAGAGCGAATATTCAAGTGGTGTCGGCGCACGTGGCACGGTGGTTTGGTTTTCCGTAATATTCCAATCCAAAACCGCAGGAATAGCGCCTGTTCCGCGAAACTCTTTCAACACCTGCCCGTCCTGCCCCACCGTGACGCGCCATTCCTTGACGTTGCCCGAAGGTAGTTTTATACGTGGTCGCAAGCGAATAATCGGTGGCGAGACCGTCCGCACGGTGTCTTGCGTTTTGATAGGTTCGAGAATTTCCCATGTATCGGAGGAAAATTCCGCTCGGCGATTTTCCTGCACAACTTCGGTATCGTAGAGTTTGGTATTAGAAACCGTCGGCGTTGCGGGGAGATTGCGGACTTGAATTGGCATTCGTGCGGTGTCAATATTCCAAACATTGGTCAAATAATCACGCACCGCCTTGGCGCGACGGTACGAAAGCGCCGTGTTTCCGCGCTCTCCCGCCGCCGTATTGTCGTTGCAGCCCGTGATGGTGAGTTTGGCGTTTGGATGCGCCAACATTCTCCGCCCGACGATGTTCATAATGTGGTGATAGGTCTCCAGCATTTCGTAGTTATGCAGCTTATCCACATAAAAATCATTGATATCACGTTTTGAAAGGCGGTCGTAGCGTTCGGGAATATTGTCACTGCCTTGCTCAAAAAAGACATAGGGCAGAAGCGGGCGCAAATTCGTGGATAAAAATTCTTCAATGCGAAAAGTCACGTTGCTGAGTTCCTTGCCGTCGCGCTCCACACCAACGGCGGTGAGCGATGCGGAAAGTTCCTTGCCCCCAACCTCAACGCCTGTTTTCGGTGTTGGCTCTGACGGCGTATCGCCTTTGCTGGGCGGCGTAACGACCGTAACAGGCGTACTATCGCGCACAAGCGGCGGAGGTGCTTCAGCGCTGGTGGTGTCGATAATTTTGCGCTCCGGCGCAAACTTCAGCGCAATGCCCGCACGAATTTGATGAACGCTCCAAGCACCATTTAATGCGGCACTTGGAATAACGGGCGTAAGCGGAAAGGAGTAAAACACCTCCGGCGTAATATAAACCGTGCGCTTGGCGTTGAGTGGGATTTCCCATGCCAAGCCGCCCATGAGCGAAATATTGTAAACGTTGGCATCGGGAATGCTGCTTTTCACGACATTGCGCAATCGGCTTCGAGTGCTATCAAAAAGAACCGAAGCGTCAAATGTTTCTTCTTTCTGCTCGAACTCGCGCTGCACCATGTATCCGGCTCTTGCGCCGAGAAGAATGGTCAATCCGTCGTCGGTGCGCGTCAAGCCCGTAAGCGGCTTTATTGTGAAAAATGCCTCCAATCCTACGCTCCGCAGTTTTGCCTCAACAACATGAAAAAAACTACTGCCCACAATCGGTGAGCCATTGATATTCTGCAATGCCGTCAAAGGATTGCTTTCAGTGCTTTGAAAAAGCCCCGGTGTAGGCGTGTAGCTTGCGCGAAGCGAAAAACCGAAAGCATTACTCATTGGAATATCGAACATTGCGCCTAGTGCATAAGCGTTGCTGACGGCATCGGTAAATTGCGGGCAGCAATTGGGTACGCCCGGCAATTTCGCAAAATTAGCGCGGTGCATATTGTAAGCGAACTGCCCGAAAACACCAAAGCGTGTACGAGCGGAAGAATCCAGCTTTTGTGCGGCAAGCGGCATTTGCAGGGCAAAAAGCGCCAGAGTCAAGAACAGTAATCGCTTTTTCATCGGATAACCTCCATTCTACGGGTTTTGCGGTCGGTTGGTGTTTGGAGAACGTAGAAATACACGCCAGAGGGCAAGCGATTCACCTCCAAATCCAGCGAATACGCACCCGGCTCTAAACGGTCGGTCATTGCTTGCAGCACCGCCTCGCCCATCATGGAATACACCGTTATCGTGGTCAAACCGCGCTCCAAGAGCGAAAAATCAATCGTTGTTACGTCGGAAGCAGGATTTGGCTTGTTTTGTGCAAGCGTCGTGCGCGTTGTGGCTGCCGTCACAAGCCGCATTCCACCTTCTAAGCAAATACGCTGCAAGATGAATTTCCCTCGCACACCCGCGCTGTCGAACGCGATGCAACTTGCGCCCGTGCTGCCGAGCGCTTCCAGATTTTCAATCGTAATCAACGTTCCCGATGTGCTGCCGAGCGTCGCTTGGAACGCCACACGACCCAAAATACTATCGGCAGGAATTGGCGAAGGCAGCATCAGGGTAACGGGCTGCAAACGCGATGAACCCACGATTGTTCCTTTGTCGGCGGCAAGCGGCACGAGCGTTGAGAAATCATATCGCAAAACAAAGCGGAAGCCCGTCACGCCAGCCTCGCGGAGATATTGCGGATTGCGAAGGCGAATAGGCAAACTTGTCGTGTCGCTGATACCCGCAGAAATCGAATCCGTCCAAAGCCGCGCCGTTGCTGCCAGTGTTCGTGCTGAAAGCGTGACTCGTGCGGGCTGTTTGTTACAATCAAACCCGTAGTTGGACAAAACCTCAATACCGTTCGGCGTAATTTTCGAGTCCGGGCAGGCAGAGCCAACATACCGAACGCGCATCACGGCTGTCGCACGGGGTGGCGTGGGATTCGGCGAAACGCTTTCAATGATAAATAGGGAATCGGGCGAGTAAAATGGCGCTCGCCATGTGATAGGCAGATTGCCCGTGTTACGCAGTGAGAGTGTATCGCTAACAGGCGTATTCGGAGGAACGTCGCCCAAAGAGCGGCTGACAATATTGGGTAAATCAATCGTTGGAAAGCGGCTCACAAACTCAAAATCCAAAACATTTTTCACGGCAGAGAGCGTCGTTGTTGTTGAAGAGCCGTTTACAGCATTGGATGTTATCGTAATTGTTGCATTGACCGCACCTTGTGTGGTGGGAAGCGGTCGGAAGACAACGGGAATTGTTGCCGAGGCGTTTCTTGCCAATCGCAAAGGCAGTATTGGCGCTTGTACCGAAAAAAGTGTCGAAGATGGTGTAATAGCGTTCACCACCAAATCCTGTCCTCCCGTATTTGTGATGCTGATTTGCCCATTGGACGAGGTTTCGCAGACCAATGTTCCAAAAGAAACCGACGGCGTTGCGGCGATGTAAGGGCGGAGAATTGTGGCGCTGACGCTGATGGTTTGCGCCCGTCCACACGTGTCGGTGAACGTTCCCGTTGCAGAAGCGTCAACCGCACTACCAAGAAAATTCACTCGCACCTGCGACGAGCCGCCAACAGGTGTTTCCGGCGGGTCGAATTGCAACGAAAAAGGGCTGGCAATGCTAAAGGAAGTAGCGCCCCAGCGTATAGGAATTGTCCCAGTATTGAAAACCGTGATAACATCTTGGGCGGCGGCATTAGGAAGAATATTCACAAAATTGACTGTCATGCGGGAAAGCCGAAAACTCACGGAATCTTTCGCGCCGTTCAATGCCGCATTAAAGGTCGGCGTTCCATCGGCATTCGACACAATGCGGAGTGTGTCGGTGATAGCGCCCGTGCGGTTCGGGCGGAAGCGTATCTGCACAGTGCGCGATTGCCCGGACGGAATAGAAAGCGGCAATGCGGGCGTTTGTACCAAGGAAAACGCACCATTGCTTGTTCCGGCAATCCGTAAATCCGTGATAACAAGGTCATTCGCATCGTTGCCCGTGTTTGCTATAGATTGCGTGATGACGTTTTCCGTTTCGCAGACCAAACGCCCAAAACTGACGGGAACAGCAAGCCCGATGGTAGGATTGGGTCGGTTGACGGTAATCTGCGCGATAATGGGCGTTTCGACTCCACAGAGATCAACAATACGCCATGTTTCACGAAAAACACCCGCCGTACTTGTGTTCACAGGGCGCACCGTTACTGTCGTTTCTTCATCGGGCTGTAAAATAGTTGTGGGAATTGTTACCAAAAAATTTGCACTACTGATGGGCAAAATTGGCTGCGGTGTCGTTCCATTATTACGAATAGTAAAGGTCTGTGCGGGTGCTGTGGAACCACGCACTACGGAACCAAAGTCCAACAACTGCTTCGACACCGTAATTCTTACGGCATCGTTGCGTACCCGAAAATTTACCGTTGTACTGCCCGCAATTTGTCCCGTAGGCGCATTGGCGGCATTGGAAAAGAGGGTCATTGCGACAGTATCAAAGTCCAAAATACTTGTCAGACGTGGCGTATAGCGCACGGTAAGTTCCCGCGAGGTATTGAACGTTACTGCCAAAGGGTTTTGAGGCGAAAGGTTCGCTGGGCTGACAATCTGAAAGTCTGGATGATTAAACGTTGCACCGGTGACGTTCAAAGTCACCTGCCCGGAATTATAGATTTTCAGTGTTGTATCTTTGAAAGGCGCATCTCGACCGGGACAAATAAAATCGCCGAGATAAAGCCTTGTGCTACGAATAGGCGTTTCTATGCCCTGAACGATATTGCGGGCGGTGATATTGGGCGGGTTTTGGACGGTCTGGGCGGTAAACTCAAACGTTGAGCCAAAAAGACATTCGGAATTGCGGGGAGAATACTGAAAGCCGCGAACAAGCTGCCCTGCCACAGCGCCATTAAATCGTGCCGTCAGTGAAAGAGTTGCATTCGTTGGTAGAGTGACAATAAAGCGCGAAAGTTGACCGGGGGCGTTCACAAGACGTGGGGCGGGATCGGTGTTCACAATCGTAAAGTTTGGATCAAGCGTAAGAGGGATGCTCCATTCTAACGGCACTGTGCCACTATTACGCATCCATGGGAAGGTTGCCGTGACGGGCGTATTCGGAGCAACAGTGCCAAAATCGAAGACTTGGCTAAAAAGTTCAAAAGCGCTGCGCTCACGACGACCCGTGAGATTCACCAGAATCGGATCCGGAATCGGTGTTCCGTCATCTTCTACCGTCATAATGCGCAACTGCGCAGTGCGCGTGCCAAGCACCATACTGTTAAAACGAATCTCGACTGACGTACCTTGAATCGGCACATTTGTTGGCAAGGTTGTTGGCTGCGTAACGGTGAAATCCAAAGCATTAGTACCGCTCAGGGTTATGGAAACAATGCGCCCCGTGATGCGTTGCTTTGCAACACCACGGGTAATCGTTACCGTCCCAACTGCCGAAACGGGATTGTCACAAACCTGCACAAAATTGAGGCTATCAATAGTTACGGCATTTAATCGCGCAGAAGATTTGCCCTTTGGCGATGCCCATGCCGTAAAAACGTTTGACGATTGTGCGGAGAGCGTATCGGCAGAACAGAACAGCCATAGCACAACAGCGATGTTTGCTATCAAACCAACAATTCGGGACGCAAAAAGCATGATGGTAGGGATTGGATAAACATATTAGGGATTGACGAAGAAAAGCATTGTTCCTCATGGCATCTTAACGCAAAAATTAGACCAAAAAATACAGACCGTCGGTCATGCACGAAAGTATGCGCTGTTGCTGCATTGCAAACTTACACATTTTCTCGGAAACACCGCATTACCGCGTTTCATTCTAAAACACCCTTTCGGGCTTGCGTCTCAGTTTGATGATTGCTCTCCATCAAGAGTAGAAGAGCATGAAAACAGCGTAAAAATTGGATATTTCGCAAGAAATAGCGAGATTGCCGCCTTCATCATTCTTCATATTCTTTTTTTGCTATGCACACCGAAACTTTTGCCATACACGCCGGACGGCGTATTGACCCTACAACAAAAGCTGTTGCAGCACCTATCGTTCTTTCAACAACATTCCAACACGCTCCCGACAGCAGCTATGACCCATACCTCTATTCTCGCTATGACAACCCCAACCGTGCTGCACTGGAAGAGTGCGTTGCGGGCTTGGAAGTCGGAAAACAGGGACTTGCATTTGCTTCCGGCATGGCAGCAGCTACGGCGCTTGTTCATACAATGTTGAAGGCGGGTGACCATATTATTATGCCGTCGGATTGCTATTTCACGATGCGTCGGCTGGTGCGGGAATTATATGGCGAATGGGGATTGGAGGCGAGTTTCGTGGATATGAGCGATTTGGCGGCGGTAGAAGCAGCGATAAAGCCCAATACGCGCCTTGTCTGGACAGAAACGCCGTCGAATCCGGGGCTGTTTCTCACCGATATTGCTGCCGTTGCTGAAATTGCCCATAAAGCAGGCGCACTCTGCGTTTGCGATAACACGTGGGCAACACCACTTCTGCAAAAGCCCCTTGAACTTGGTTGTGATGCGGTGTTCCATTCCAGTACAAAATATCTTGCCGGACATAGCGATGTTTTGGGCGGTATCGTCGTTACTCGTGATGAGGGAGCAGTTTATGAGCGTTTGCGGTTGTATCAAAAAGTCACGGGCGGAGTACCGTCGCCGTTTGATTGTTGGCTTACTCTGCGGAGTATCTCGACGCTTCCTCAGCGCATGAAAGCGCATTGCGAAAATGCAATGAAGGTCGCACAGTTTCTTGCCTCGCACCCGAATGTTGAAAAAGTCCATTTTCCGGGCTTGCCAGAGAACCGCTTCCACGCTTTGGCAAAGCGCCAGATGAAGGATTTTGGCGGCATGGTTTCGTTTGAGGTTAAAGGCGGTTGGGATGCGGCAATTGCTGTTTGCGGCAAGGTCAAGATTTTCACCTGCGCCACGAGCCTTGGGGCGGTCGAAAGCCTGATGGAACATCGCGCATCGGTTGAGGGCGTGGACTCGCCCACGCCGCATGGTTTAATCAGGCTTTCAGTCGGTTTGGAGCATTATGATGATTTGATTGTGGACTTATCGCAAGCGCTGGGGTGAGAAGCCGATAGAATCTCATTAAAATAAGCGTAGCGTTTACTTTATGCCGCCGTATTACTCGTTTCAGGCTCCTCCGCACTTCGCTCCAAATGCGTGATGCGGACAAGTTCCACCGCCCGTTTGTTCTTTTTGATAATCGTGAACATATACCCATTTTCGACGATAATTTCACTTTCGTCGGGAATTTTCCCAAACAGGACGTTGATATAGCCGCCAAGCGTCTCGTAGCGCTCGTTTTCGGGAAGTGGCTTGGGAAGCATTTGGTTGAGTTCGGGAATCGGCGTGGAGGCGGTAATTTCAAACTCGTATTCGTCCACACGGCGCATTGTTGCTTGGTCGTCATCGAACTCATCCTGAATATCACCGACGATTTCCTCCAAAATATCTTCCAACGTAATCATGCCCGCCGTGCCGCCAAAATCATCAATCACAATCGCAACGTGAATACGCCGTTTTTGAAATTCCCGCAAAAGTTCGCGGACGCTTTTGGTCTCATGCACAAAGTATGCAGGGCGCACAATATCTTGCAGTACGATAAGTTCGGGATGCTGCGCAAGCGTCAAAATATCTTTTGTATAAACCACGCCAACGATATTATCCAGCGAATCTTTATAGACTGGTAAACGCGAAAAACCTTCTTCAATCACTCGCCCCAACAAATCCCCGACAGGCGTTGCAATATCAATCGCTGACATCCGCGTCCGCGAAACCATGATTTGCTTTGCCATTCGCTCACTGAGCGTAAAAACGTTTTTGATAAGTTCGTGGTCGGCAGTTTCGATAGCGCCTGTCTCTTCGCCACGTTTGAGCAAATACTGAATCTCTTCTGCACTATGGACTTCCTCATGTGTGGCTTCGATACCAAGCACCTTCAAAAGGGCGTTAGAAACGTAGTTCAGACCGATGATGAAGGGCTTAAAAACAAGGTAAAAAATGCGCATCGGCAGAGCAACGCCAATAGTCACAACTTCGGGACGCTGAATAGCAAACCACTTTGGCGCTTGTTCGCCCAGAATAATATGCAGTGCAGTAATGGTGACAAATGCAATCGGACCCGCGATTTTATGCGCCAAATCCGGCTCAATGCTGATATTGATAAGGTGAAAAAAGCCAAAGACAATTTTGGTGGCAACATCTTCGCCAATCCAGCCTAGCGCGAGACTTGCAAGCGTAATCCCAAGCTGAGAAGCCGACAAATAGGCATCCAAATTATCCAGAATATTTTTAGCAATGCCCGCCAAACGGCTTCCGGCTTGCGCTCGCATTTCAATTTGGGACATACGGACTTTGACGAGCGCAAATTCCGCCGCCACAAAAAAGCCGTTCAAAAAGACCAGAATCATGGTCAGGAATAAGCCGAGGAGCATAGTTTCAGGGTTGTTGGTGAAAAATCACTCCCACTCAATCGTCGCCGGAGGTTTGCTCGAAACATCATACACCACGCGGTTTATGCCGCGAACCTCGCTCACGATGCGGTTCGACATTCGCGCCAGCACATCGTAGGGCATCGGGAACCAGTTTGCCGTCATTCCATCTACACTCGTAACGGCGCGGAGGGCGCATACATATTCGTAAGTACGCTCATCACCCATCACCCCGACCGTCTGCACGGGAAGCAGCACCGCGAATGCTTGCCAAATTTCGTTGTACAGCCCCGATGTGCGTATTTCGTCGAGATAAATATCATCTGCTTTGCGCAAAATTTCCAATTTCTCGCGGGTGATTGTTCCCGGAACACGAATAGCCAAGCCGGGTCCGGGGAAAGGATGACGGTCAATAAACCAACCCGGAACGCCCAGCAAGCGCCCTACCGCCCGCACTTCGTCTTTGAAAAGCTCGCGGAACGGCTCTACTAAGCGGAGTTTCATGTTTTCCGGCAGCCCGCCGACGTTGTGATGGGTTTTAATCGTTACCGACGGACCTTTGAAGGAGACCGATTCTATCACGTCGGGATAGAGTGTGCCTTGGGCGAGGAACTCCGCGTCGCCGAATTTTTTTGCCTCAGTATCAAAAACTTCGATGAAGGTTTTTCCGATAATCTTACGCTTCTGTTCGGGGTCAGAAATTCCTTCCAAACGGCTTAAAAAGAGGTCTGACGCATCCACAAAGTCAATGCTGAGGTCGAAGTGCGTTTTGAAAAGTTCCACCACCGTGCGACTCTCATTCGAGCGCATCAGCCCGTTATCAATGTGGATGCAATGAAGCTGCTTACCGATGGCTTTGTGGAGCAGCACTGCCGCTACGGTCGAATCCACGCCGCCCGACAACGCACAAATCACGCCGCCTGTGCCAACCTTAGCGCGAATCTCCTGCACTGCCTCTTCCACAAATGAACCCGCATCCCAACCGCCCGTGCAGCCGCAAACTTCAAAGAGAAAATTCGCCAGCATCGTCTTTCCATCGGTGCTGTGGTGGACTTCGGGGTGGAATTGTAAACCGAAAATTTTTCGCTCAAGGTTCTGCAAGGCGCAATAGGGCGCATTTTCGGTTTTGCCAATAATATCGAACCCCTTGGGAAATGCCGTGAGCGAGTCTCCATGAGACATCCAGACCTGTGAACTGGGCGGAATACCCTTCCAAAGCGGGCTTTCGGCAACAATTTCGAGCGCGGCGTAACCAAATTCACGTTTAGCGGCTTTGTCCACCGCACCGCCTTGTGTCTGAGCAATAAGCTGTAAGCCATAGCACAGTCCCAAAACAGGAATCTTCCGTGCCTCGGCAAAGGCAAACACGTCAAACACGGGCAATGGTGCGCCTTCGGCATAAACACTGAAGGGGCTGCCCGATAAAATAATGCCTTTGGGCTGCAAGTCAGCAAGCGCTTGTTCGCTGATGGTATAGGGGTGAAGTTCAGCAAATACGCCATTTTCACGGACTTTACGGGCGATAAGTTGGGTGTATTGTGAACCGAAGTCGAGGATGATGATGCGTTCGGAGTGGGTCATTTGATCATTGGTTGATTGGTCGGTGGTTGATTAGGCATTAGCCAAGCGTGTTTCTCAAATATAGCGAGGCTTGAATAATGTTGCTAATGCTGATAAATCATTGCACTGTTCTGAATCTATGGCTGTACGGGAGTTTACGTCGGCGAGGATGGTGGATTTTTTATTTCCTGATTGCCCGTGCCTGCCTGAGTAATACGCAGTTGCAGTTCCTGATCTTCAATTTTCTGTTCTAATGAGCCGATATAATCCCGAAGATCCAGTATGCCACGTTTAATGTCCTCTAACTCGTGCATTGGCGCGGATTCGATGTACGTCTTTTCACGCTGCGGTGCAAACCAAATAGCAAGACTGCTGGCAGCCGCACCAGCAATGACCATGAGCGGCAAATAGGACATACCACCCGCACCGCCAGTCAGCGCAATGAGCGGAATAGATATGCCCATCATACCACAAGCAATTCCCCACACGCTTTGTGTGGCGCGAATGCGCGGGTCTTTGGAATCATCATCGTAAGCCATAGTTTTTTCTCCGATTATGTTGAATAGTTATAGCTGATTAGCCTGTCAGTTTCGCTCAACATCGTAACAAAGCCTTTACTCACTTTTGGGTGCATCGCCTTGAGGCTTGTTTCCTTGCGGTTTATCGCCTTGTTGCCTACCGCCCCCATCGCGCCGGAAATTTCCCTCGCGTTTGAAGCCACCACCACGTGCGGCATCGGGTCTGCCTCCGGGTCTGCCACCGCTGCGGGAATCACCGCCACCGCCGCCTTCGCGTTTGAAGCCATCACCACGACCGCTGCCGCCTTCACGCTTGAAGCCATCACCACGACCGCCGCCGCCTTCACGCTTGAAGCCATCACCACGACCGCCGCCGCCGCCTTCACGTTTGAAGTCATCGCCGCGACCGCTGCCGCTTCCACCTTCACGTTTGAAACCATCACCACGACCGCCGCCGCCTTCACGCTTGAAGCCATCGCCGCGACCGCTACTTCCACTCTCTCGTTTGAATCCACCGTCGCGGTTGCCGCCGCCTTCACGTTTGAAGCCGCCGTCGCGGTTGCCGCCGCCTTCACGTTTGAAGCCAC
Organism: Ignavibacteria bacterium; assembly: GCA_013298375.1. Taxonomy (GTDB): domain Bacteria; phylum Bacteroidota; class Ignavibacteria; order Kapaibacteriales; family UBA4661; genus PH2015. The sequence continues at coordinate 11,974 of JAAFHM010000034.1, forward strand.
CATCGCGGTTGAAAGGTTTTTTATCACGATATTCATCGCGGCGCTCTTGTGGCTGCGGAGCAAGATTTTGTCCACCTTTTACGCCTTCAAAACAAAACACAAACTCGCCTTTGAAACGCGAAACCACGAATTTGGTATAAAGCTCGCTCACTGTGCCGTAATGGTGCGTTTCGGAGTCCATCGTGAGGTTGCAGCCTAGGTAGGCGCGGCGTTGCGGCATGATTTGCCGTGCTGCTTCCAAAAGCGGCACAAGGCGGTAGGGCGTTTCCAACAGCGCGACTGTGCGCGGCTCTTGCGCGAGGCGCTTGAGTTCTTGTAATCGTTCACCCGGTTCGCGGCTCACAAAGCCCGCAAAGACGAAGGAATCCATCGGGAGACCGCTTGTAATCAAAGCGGTCATAATGCTTGTTACGCCCGGAATAGCGCGTACGGCAATGCCCGCTTCGATTGCCTTGCGCACGAGTTGTGCGCCGGGGTCTGCCAGAAGCGGCGTTCCGGCATCGGAGACGAGAGCGAGATCTTTGCCGTTTTTGAGCATTCCCATCAAGGTACGGGTTTGCTCATTTTCGTTGTGTTCGTTGAGTTCTTCGAGTTTTTTGGTAATGCGGTGTTCGTGGAGTAATCGCGCAACGGTTTTGCCTTCTTCGCCAATAACAACATCGGCTTGTTTGAGCGTTTTAATGGCACGGAGGCTTATGTCGTCATTGTTTCCAATTGGCGTGGAAACGATATACAGCGTACCATGATTGATAGCCTTTGCCTTCTCTTTGGCTGGCGCAGCGGACAAACTCGGCGCATGAAGCGCAAAATCCGGCGGAATATCCCCGTCGGGTTCGGCGGCTTGCGAGTATGGGTTTTGCTCCGGCGCATCGTGCGCAAGAGGCTCTAAAGCGTCGGAAAAGCCGATATTTTGCCCTTCGGGCGCATCGGAAGTGAGCAGATGTGAAGAGGTGTTCATAGATTGATGAAACGAAAATAAAAAGCGGTTTTGAATGAACGAGCGTCACTCAAAACCGCAAATTTACGGAAATCTCCAACAACAATCGTCAAGAAATCAAGGATTATTCAAATTGTTGTCGGTAAAACTGGTCGCACGGGCTGATTTCATGCCGTGATTACTCAATTCGCAATTATTCTCAAAATGGTAAATCCTCATCTGGCGGCGTATCGCTGAAGCCCGCAACGCTCGCAATAGCTTTGCTCATGCCGTTTGCATGGCTTTCGTGTATCATCTCGTCAACGTTTTTGCGCCCATCCAGCACAAGAATATTTTCGGCAAGTATCTCCGTGATAAAGCGCTTTTCGCCATTTTTTTCGTAGGAGCGGTTTTGAATTTTTCCTTCGACCAAAAGCCGTGAGTTTTTTTTCACGATTTCCTGAATGATTTCTGCAAGTTTGCGCCACGCCACGACATTGTGCCAATCGGTGCGCTCTTGCGGTGTGCCGTCTTTGTCTTTCCACATTTCCGATGTTGCCAAAGGAAAGGTGGCAACAGGTACGCCGCTTGTGGTGTAGCGTATTTCGGGGTCTTTGCCAACGTTTCCGATAAGCAAGACGCGGTTAAATCCTCTGGACATAGAAACCTCGCATCGTAAATTTTGTGTGATGAACGTTGTTCGCATTTCGTGTATTTTGCAACGCCAAACATCCTCACCATGGTTGCGCAGCCAAAAGCCAACCATCAAGGATAGTCGCTGCATCCAAAATACATTCTTCTCAGAAATTACGCAAAACCGATATGACCTACCGACCTCACCGCAAGCAATCGCAACAGGATACTTCACGATTGATGCTGCTCTCCACCAGTCAACATCAGCATATTCGGGCATTGCAGAAGCGCTCAGAGCGCGACATCGCTTGCCAGTGCGTGATTGAGGGTGAGCATTTGTGCAGTGAGTATCTATCGCTTGTGCAGAGCGGCAGAGCGAATCGCCCGTATTCGGTTGTGTTGCCGGATAAGCCTGCGCCGAATGCCCAAGCAAGACTCTACGCGATGGCAGACGCATTTGCAGAAGTCGGCGTAAGTGTTTACGAGGCTTCAGAGCGAAAATTTGCCATGCTTACCGATGCACAAACACCGCAGGGAATACTCGCCGTCATTGATTATCCCGATATTCCGCTAGAGACGGACAAACCGCTCATAATATTGGACGGTATCGCCGACCCGGGCAATGTTGGGACAATTATTCGCACGGCGGAGTGGTTCGGAGTTCGGAATATTCTTTTGGGTGAAGGCTGTGCAGACCGCTTCAATCCTAAAACGCTTCGCGCAACGATGGGAGCAATTTTTCGCTGTGCCGTGCTGCCCGGGACTCTTGCCGAAACATTGCGCCGCGATTTTGCTCATTATCGCTTCTATGGCGCATCATTGCAGGGTTCTCAGGTATTATCGGCGCTGAATGTGGACGGATGTTTTGGGATTGTTTTGGGCAGCGAGGCGCATGGAATCTCGCCGGAAGTGCAAGCGCTTTTGCACGAGACATTCTGCATCACACGCGCAGGGGCTTCAGAGGCGGAATCCTTGAACGTCGCAGTGGCGGCGGGCGTTATTTTGCATCATCTTGGCGCGGTTGGGGCGATACAGTAATATTCTTCGTCGTTATTACCGTGCAAAATTTTCTCAAATGAGAAAAAAAAGCAAAGAATTGTGTATCTTTAGCCCCGAATCATGCAAATCCCTCTTCATTTTGAATTATTGGTGTACCCAAAAACGCTATGAACCCAGCAAATACGCCTGTTTCCGGCAAAGGTTTCTCGAATAGCATTTTCAACGCTGCGGTGATAGTCGCCGCACTTGGCTATTTTGTTGATATTTACGACCTCGTGCTGTTTAGCATTGTGCGTGTGCCGAGTTTGAAAGGGCTTGGCGCATCGGGTCAGCAACTCATGGATGACGGCATATTTCTTATCAATATGCAAATGTTCGGAATGCTCGTTGGCGGCGTATTCTGGGGTATTTTGGGTGATAAAAAAGGGCGGTTGTCTATTCTTTTCGGCTCGATTGTCACCTACTCGTTGGCAAATATCGCCAATGGCTTTGTCACCTCAATTGAGATGTACGCTGCCTTGCGCTTCATTGCGGGGATCGGGCTTGCGGGCGAGTTGGGGGCGGGCATAACGCTTGTTGTAGAGGTGATGCCCAAGGAAATACGCGGCTATGGGACGATGATTGTTGCCGGAGTTGGCGTGTCGGGTGCAATATTGGCGTATTATGTTGCCGAAATGTTTGATTGGCGCAATGCGTATTTTATTGGCGGGGGTTTGGGCTTGGCGCTCCTTGTTCTGAGGGTCGGCGTGTATGAATCGGGGATGTTTAGCAAAGTCAAAGATGATAAAACCAAGCGCGGCGATTTTTTCAGCCTGTTTACCAATGCTGACCGTTTTGGGCGCTATATTCGGTGCGTCTTGGTCGGTGTGCCGCTTTGGGTGGTCGTCGGAATTTTGGTCACGTTCTCACCCGAATTTGCCGTTGCGATGGGCGTAAAAGAGCCAGTAAGCGGCGGGCGGGCAATTATGTTCTGCTATCTCGGCATTACGCTGGGTGATTTTTTAACGGGATACCTCAGCCAGCGCCTTCAAAGTCGAAAAAAAGTGCTGTGGACGTTTTTAATATTTGATTCTCTCTGCATTGCTGCGTATTTTCTCATCGGAAAAATTTTCCCAATGCCAACCGATAACACGGTCTATTTCATAGCGCTGCTACTCGGCTTGTCATCGGGCTACTGGGCAATTTTTGTCACCGTTGCCGCCGAACAGTTCGGCACAAATCTTCGTGCGACGGTTGCCACGACTGCGCCGAATTTTGTGCGCGGTTCCCTCGTCCCGATGACGTGGCTTTTCCGGCAGTTTATTCCCGGATTCGGCATGATTGGTGCGGGCGTGGCGGTGAGCGCAATTGCAATGCTGATTGCGTTTATTTGCCTTTGGGGGCTCAAAGAAACCTTTGGCAAAGAGTTGAATTACGCAGAAACTATCTAAAATACCCTGCGAACCCGCGTTCGCTTTTTTCTTGATAATTCCTAATTCGTTATCCATCATTATTTTTTGGAGAGTTTATGAGTAAGCAAGAGTTTACCATCTTGTGCCTGGCAAGCTACGACAAAGGCGCGGAGTTCCTACGCGAGTGCAAGCGTCAAGGTTGTCGTGTGCTGCTTCTGACTGCGCCGCGTACTAATAACGCTGCTTGGCCCCGCGAGTCTATTGATGAAGTCTATGTTTTGCGCGATATTGATGGGCGTTGGAATGATGAAGAACTCATCAATAGTGTTTCCTATGTGGCGCGAAAAGAAAAAATTGACGCTATCGTCGCACTGGATGATTACGACCTCGAAGCGGCTGGCTTACTACGTGACCACCTCCAAATTCGCGGTTTCGGCGAAACCATTACCCGCAATTTCCGCGACAAACTGGCGATGCGTCGCCGTGCGTGGGATGCGGGCGTTCTTGCGCCGGATTATGTGCATTTGGTGAACGAAAGCCAAGTCACAGCCTTTACCCAGCGCGTACCGCTTCCCTACATCGTCAAACCGCGTGGCGAGGCTTCGGCGATTGGTGTAAAAAAAGTTACTTCCCACGAAGAACTCTGGAAAATTTATGAAGAACTCGGCGACCGCCGTTCTACCTACCTTGTCGAGCAGTTTTTGCCCGGCGATATTTTCCACGTGGATTCGCTGATGTACGAAGGAAAAATTGTGTTTGCTTCGGTTAGTCGCTATGGAAAACCACCCTTTGAAGTCATGCACGGCGGTGGTATTTTCACCACCCGCATCGTTGAACACGGCTCGGCGGACGAAAAATCCTCGCTCAAGGCTAATGAAGATGTTCTGAGGGCGATGGGCTTGCATTATGGCGCATCGCACACGGAATTTATCAAGTCCAATGCCGACGGAAAATTTTATTATATGGAAACAGCAGCCCGCGTTGGCGGCGCGAATATCGTGGAAATGGTTGAAGCCGGAACAGGCGTAAATCTTTGGGCGGAATGGGCAAAGATTGAAATTGCATACGGCAGCAAGCCCTACAAAGCACCAAAAGCAAAAAAAGATTACTCCGGCATTATTATTTCGCTCTCGAAGCAAGAGTGGCCCGATATGTCGGCATACAACGACCCAGAAATTGTTTGGCGTATGAACAAAGCCCAACACGCTGGCGTTATCGTTAAATCGCCCAATTACGATCGCATTACCGAACTTCTGGATAATTACCAACAGCGCTTCTATCACGATTTCCATATGTCGCTTCCTGCACCCGACAAAGCCACAGCGTAATATTTGCATGATGAATAAGGCATCCACGAATCACACGAATTGACACGAATCAAGAACAATTTTTTGAATAATAATCCGCTCAAACCTCCTGATTCGTGCGATTCGTGGATAATTTTTCGAGGCTTGAACAGTTACCATTCGTTATTACTTTATGTTTGAACGCGAGATACAGCGAGCAAAAGAACTTCTCACGCAACGCCTAGCGGCAGCGCAGCAGTTTGTCTATTGGCAAGAAATCCGCGAACGCGCTGATATTCCGGTCTTTTATCGGAATTTTTTTGGCGCGGAAGTGCAGTGGTGGATTTTTG
>JAAFHM010000256.1 GCA_013298375.1 Ignavibacteria bacterium
TTCACTGCACGGCACGGAGTCAGGCAGTGTATGTTGAAGATGCTCTTCGATATAGTCAGCCAAACGGCTTGATAACACCCCGTGCTGGCGCATTAGGCATTGCTTTTACAGGCATTGCGGACGATTACGCCGCGCTGTACAGCAATCCCGCAGGACTCACGATGCTTCCTCTGGCAGAATTTTCCGCGAGTGGTCAACTGAATTTGTATAACAGCACCTCAACATACTTTGGCACATCAACGGCATTAAATCTCACATCTCCCTTTTTCGGGCATATTGGGATAGCGTTTCCCGTGCGCGTGGGCGATGCGGGCAATTATACCTTTGCCATAGGCTTTTCGCGCGAAGCAGATTTCACAGGCGGAGACTCCATTAACGGCTTCAATACCGCATCCAGTCTTATTGGCAGGTGGGTTGCGAATCAACAAACGGGAAATTTGGACGGCAATCCGGCATTTAAGTTGCAATTGGCGGACATTGTCAGTGGGCGTTTATTCACGCCACTGCGGAGCAATCTTCAGCAGAACGTGAGCATTTCGGAGCGCGGTGCCACGAGCAATTTGAGTATTGGTCTGGCGGTGGATATAACACGTAATTTTTCGCTTGGCATAAGCTATATCGGCACATTTGGAGAGTACAATTATCGGCGTGTTTTCAGAGAGATTGACGCGCAAAATCGCTACGTGCGGCTTGACACGAGAAACCTATCTGATATTGATTTTCAACGTCTTCGGATGGTGGAACTCCTCGACCATAATATCACAGGAGGACGCTTCATTTTTGGCGGGCAAGCGCGGATTGGCGATAATATTCGTATTGGTGCCTCGTTTACACTTCCACTGGGGCATCAAGTCGTTGAAAGTATAAGCACAAGCTATCGTGCGGACTTCGATAATAGCGACAGTGTTTTTTTTAACCCGAACGACCCCGCCAAGCAAAATATTCGATTTACGCTGCCGTGGACGCTTAATGTTGGCGCTTCAGCGCACCTACTCGGTATTACCTTCACGGGAAGCGCTGAAATAACAAATTTTCAATCTATTCGTGCCGCAGGTGACGGATTGGACGAGACAGCTATTCAACAAGCCGCCACAACGCTTATGTCCACCCAACTCCGTGCGGGACTTGGCGTAGAATACGACATTCCGAATCGCCCATTTGTGCTGCGCGGGAGTTATTCCTATTATGGCTCTCCTTACGCACAATCGGCAACTGGCGGCGTGGCATCAGTTATTGGCGTTGGCGGCGGTTATTACCTTGCACCAAATTCGCGTCTAGATGTAGCGTATCGCCTTAGTTTGCGGACATTCAACAACCTATTATATAGCGGTGCGACTTACGTCAGTAATCAGGCACTCAGCCAGATTGCCGTGCAGTATGTTGTCAGATTTTAAGGTATGGAAAAAATATTTTGTAAAAAAAATTTGCATCGTTCTAAAAAAAGTAGTAGATTTGAAGTCTGTTTTATTACGACAGCATCGCAGTTCATAAAGAGTATCATTACTAACAACGACTACCAGTTATGCCCAATCACGTATCATCAGAAAAACGTGTTCGTCAGGACAAAAAACGTCAAGCCTACAACCGCTTTTACAAAGTCATGGCAAAACGCGCTATCAAAGACGTTATCGCCGCGACAAGCGCAAGCGAAGCACAAGCGAAATATAACCGTGCAGCAGAAGTGCTTGACCGTATCGCTGACCGAGGCATTATTCATAAAAATTATGCAGCAAACCATAAGTCAAAATTGGCTGCTCATATCAATAAGTTAAAGAAAGCAGCCTAAGCGCTGTCTTCTTTTTCCTCGCACCCGTAGCTCAATTGGATAGAGCATCTGACTACGGATCAGAAGGTTTGGAGTTCGAATCTCTACGGGTGCACCTCTAAAAAGCCCGCTAAATCTAGTTTAGCGGGCTTTTTTGCGTTTTGCCGCTATCTCAAGCGGATAATAAAATAGTATGACGGAATTTCCGTCAAAAACCGTATCAATCTGCCTCCTTTTTCAGCATTGATGCACTCTATTGAGCAAAAAATCATCGGAGATTCCGTATCATTGATTGATTCTGGTTGTGGTTTGGATGAATTTTCACTAACTTGCGCATTATGTTTCGGTCGCAACCATTAAACATTGCTCCGTGCAACACTACCTTTTCTTTTTCTTAAAGCACGCGGTAAGAACCAAGAATTCGCAGGGGCAGTGGTATATTTTTTCGCACTAACAGCGTTACAGCACTATTTGGTCAATCTATGAAACGACGTATTGGCATTCAGCAAAAATTTGTTTCGTTGGTATTGGTTCTTCTGGTCAGCATTGCAGCCTTTATTGCTATATTCTTCCCGCAGCGCCAAAAATCCCAGATGAACAAGTATTTGAACGAAAAAGTGCTGGTAACAGCACAGATGATTGCATTTAACGCCTCGACAGGCGTAGAATTTGGGGATGACGATGCCGTCAAAAAAACACTGGATGTTCTGCCGCAGCTTTCCGATGTGAAATTTGTGAATATTCGTAATCTCGAAGGCAAGGAAATAGCAGGCTACAAAGCCGATGAAACCTACCAACTCCTCCATCAAGAAATTCAATCGTTACTTCAAGGCGATATTCGACCAGCAAATCTGCGCATTGTTGATATTGGCAATGTCGCATTGTATGCCGAACCTATTGTATATCAAGGGCGCACGGTTGGCAAAATTGTTGTCGGTATTAGTCGGCAAGAACTGGCGAATGATGCGCTCCAGAGCCTCTATATTGCTTTAGGGATTAGCGTGGCGATTGTGATTTTCGGTGGAGTGATTATGCTTATTTTGAGCAGTCGTCTTGTGCAGCCGCTTAAAACCTTAGCTCGCGCAGCAGGGAAGGTATCGGCGGGGAATTTGGAGGCTACGGTCGAAATCAAAACTAATGATGAAGTCGAAGTACTGGCAAATTCGTTCAATCATATGGTCGGGAATATCCGTCGGGCGCTGGAGGATGTGCAAAGTTCGCTCAAAAAAGCAGAAGAGGCAAACTCCCGCAAAACCGAGCTTCTCAGTATCGTTTCGCACGACCTAAAAAGTCCCATAACATCGGTGCTGGCGGCAATAAAACTTATTGAACTCGGTGATATTACCGCCGAGGAATTCCCGGAAATGGGCGGTATGATTCGCCAGTCGTGTGAGCGGATGATTGATTTAATTGAAAGCCTTTTGGCAAGTTCAGCACTTGAAATGGGAAAAATTCCTATTGCAAAAACCTCTTGCAACGCTCAAGAACTCATGCAGCGCGTCACCGAAGCCAATAGCCTCAATTTGTCGAATAAGATGCAAACGCTCGTTGTCGAAAATAAAGGCAGTGATTTTGAGTTTTATGCCGACAAAGGCTTGATGCACCAAGTCTTAGAGAATTTTACCTCTAATGCAATTAAATACTCGCCGCCGCAGACAACCATCACAACACGAGTGATTGCCACGCCGGAGATCATCCGCTTTGAAGTCCAAGACGAAGGACCAGGCTTAACTGACGAGGATAAACAAAAACTCTTCGGCTTTTTTCAACGCCTTTCTGCCAAACCTACGGGCGGCGAATCCTCTCACGGCGTGGGCTTGGCAATAACCAAGCGTGTGGTGGATTTACATAACGGAAAAATTTGGGCAGAAAGCGAACTCGGCAAAGGTACAACCTTTATTGTGGAGATTCCGAAAGCATCGGAATAATATAATAGGTCGGTGCTTCCTCGGTGTGAGCATATCAAGTGCGCGAAAAAGAGAGCAAAATGTGATAAAGTGTCGTTCATCGTCGAAGATGGGCGATACTTTTTCCGTTTATGCCCTTTTCTCTTGATAAGGAGTGAATGTATTTATACTGATAATAAAAACATCACATGAAATTCACATTATTGACCCTTATGCCTCCCCAATCATACTTATCGAAGATTTTATGTGTGATTGCGATAGATTCCAACTATGAAGTGGCTTTTATAGCTAAATAACCAGAATGCAAGGTTTGATGAGCTTTTTAGCCTGATATGCAAGGAATTAGAGAAGGAAAATATAAGAACATTTTCACTGATTAAAAAAATATAATACATAAATACCACACTTTTACGTTATACTCGAAAAGAAAATTCGTGTAAGTTGTTCGGTGTTTCTAAAGAAAAAATGTGCGAACTCAGCACTTCGTTCGAAACACCAGTTTTTCGCCGGCTTCTCCCTATCCGTTGGGATGGCTATGATATAGCGAGTTTTCCTTCATTATTTTTTTTAAGGAGTTTTATGATGAACATTATACCAAACCATATTACCGATACCATGAGGAAGACGCTCAGGCGCGTTGTGTCGTCGTGGATAATCGTGCTGGCTCTGGCAATAACGGCCCTGCCGTTTCAGGGCGCATTTGCCCAACAAAGCGCACAAACACTTGTGCCGAATAATATTCGAGAAGGTGACGAAGAGTACCATAATGAGCGCAAACGGTGGCGGGACGAGATGCATCGCACGGCACCAGATGTTGACTGGAAAAATATTGAAGCACAAAATCGCCGGGGGGTATTTATCGAAGTCAATCGTTTGCGAAATGATTTGCTGCGTCAAGGAAAAAATCTTGCTCTGCTCCAAGCCGAGACCATTGGCGGCGAGCTCACCGGAACATGGTCGGACAGAGGAGCCACGGATGTGGCAGGGCGCATTGTGGCAATGGATGTAGATTTTGCTCGTAATGTTGTCTATGCCAAATCCGGCGGGGGCAATATTTGGCGCGGTACGCTCTCCGGCACAAACTGGACGTGCTTGAACAACACAACTCGTTTTGGGGATGGAAATTTTATCAAAGTGCTGCCCAATGCTGGTGGTGGTTCTCGCCTGGTTACTTTTGGCAATCAGCGCGTTTATTCCAGTACCGATGACGGCTTGACGTGGCGCGAAGCAACAGGGCTGCCGACAAGCTACGTCTATTTTCTTCGCGGGGTGTACTCGTCGGCACAGGCAGCGCTGTACATTCTGGTTCAAGAATGGGATTTTACAGCATGGGGGCAGCAAACGTCATTATATCGTTCTACCAATGGTGGTGAGTCTTTCACTCGCATTCGTGCTAATGGTGCAGGAGTACGGTCGGAATTCTCTGATATTGCCCTTGGGTCTGGCGGAGCAGTGATGATGATAGCGGGAGGAAGAACATACGCCGTCAATGCCGCTGGTACGGTTAGTGATAATGGTTCAAACCCTTTTGCTACCGCAGCGACGACAAACGCTTTTCTACGGAGTGATGGCACAGGGCAACTGTATATTTTGGCAACATATCTCAATAAAACTGTTCAAGTCTTTGCCTCTTCTAATGGTGGCAATACGTGGGAAGCGCGTACTCCTACCTCGCTTGATGCCTCTTCGGTTGAGCGTTTTTCCTTTCATGTTTCTCAGCAAAACCCCAATGTGATGTATGCTGGAATGATTGACCTTTACCGTAGCATCAATGGCGGAAATACATGGCAGCCCATTAATCGATGGGGAGATTATTACAGCGATAATGCCGGAAAACTTCATGCCGATATGCACGAAGTCAGCAGTTTTATTCAGCCTTCCGGCGGCGAACTAACGATGATTGCAACCGATGGCGGTCTGTACGTTTCGACCAATACCGGGCAAACCGTCCAGAATATCACGCTTTCTGGTATGAACAATGCTCAATATTACGGTACCTACACGACGCAACAAAATATTATCCATGCTGGCTCCCAAGACCAAGGCTACCAGATTCAACGAGCCGCAGGAGCCTCACCGACCTATCGGCAAATTTACTCGGGCGATTATGGGCATTTGAGTTCGACAGATTCCGGTAGAACGATTTGGACGAATTACCCGGGTTTCACGATGGTTGTGGCGAATGAACGTGTTCAGGCAAGCCTTAATTTCACAGGAAATCATCTCTGGTTGCCGCCTGTTGTTGCCGACCCGCGTAACTCACAATCAGCATTTGTGGCTTCCGGTGGTACGGGGGCAAGTGCGAAACTCACCCGATTGAATCTGGCTGCCAGCAGAATAACGGCAACAGAACTGCCATTTGATTTTGCGCAAGGCATAGCTGACGTAAAAATCTCCGCCTTCGCTATTTCGCCTTTGAACCCGCAATTTCACTACGTTTTAACCACCAATGGGCGGTTTTTCTCCTCGTCGGACGGTGGCACGACGTGGACGCTTTCGTCGGGCTTTACCGGACCTCAAAGCCATTATTTCTACGGTGCGTCTATTATGCCGTCGCCCGTGCAGCTTGGCAAAGTGACCATTGCGGGAAGCGGTTATTCCACATCGCCAGTCTTTGTTTCCACGAATCATGGTGCTTCATTTGCGCCCATGAATACGGGATTGCCTTCGACGTTGGTATATGATATTGCCTCCACACCCGATGAACGCTACGTTTTTGCTGCAACTGAAGCAGGAGCGTATGTCTTTTTGGCTTCGCAAAATACATGGATGCGGATGGCGGGCGTGACCGCACCAGACCAGTTGTATTGGTCGGTTGAATACGTTGCATCGCAGCGCATTGCACGTTTTGGCACCTACGGGCGTGGGATTTGGGATTTTGCCCTTGCCAATAGCGCAAGTCCACCAACAATTACCAGCTTTACCCCGACAAGCGGCGGCGAGAGCGCACAAATAACCATAAGCGGGACAAATTTTGCGGGAACCTCAAGCATCACCATTGGCGGAATATCCGTGCGGTCATTCGTTGTGAACCCCGATGGTACGCAGATTACCGCTATACTCGCTGCGGGTGCAAGCGGAACCGTGCGAGTTGCTACGCCAGCAGGAACCGTTACTTCTACACAAAATTTTACGTTCCAAACAACTGATATTACTCGCGGGTTGCTTGCCATGTATCTTTTTTCCGGCAATGCCAATGACGTGGGCGGTAATCTCAATGGTACGGTCTCTGCTACTGGCGTTACGCTGGCAGCTGACCGCTCCGGTACGCCTGGACGTGCGTACCGATT
>JAAFHM010000664.1 GCA_013298375.1 Ignavibacteria bacterium
GCACCAAAGAGTGATGAGGCAGAACATCGGTCAAAAAAGATCCATTCTGCGGAAGAAGCGACAACCAAAGACGTGATTCCATCAGGCTTTCAAGACAAGTCGCTTTTTCATAATATTCCGACAGGCATTGCACCTGAGCAAGCAGCATCGCCCAACCCAAAGCCCGCATCTGTAATACCTTCAGCGAGAGGGCGGGCATTCTCAACTAATGCGACTATCAAGGCGGATAGTGTGCAGAAGCGGGATTCGGTTTTGCGGAAGAAGTAGGAGGAACTTGAGAAGCGTTGTTTATTCCCTTGATTTCTAGTCCTCAAAAATATCGCCTACCTCGACCACAAAGCCCGAAAGCGCAATAGAATCTACTGTTCCGCGTTCTACGGCAAAAGATACAAGGTCGTACATCCCTTCAATAAGCCGATACACCTCAATCGAACTATTTTTGGGGTCGAGAATCCAATATTCCTGCACACCCAAGCGCTGGTATAAGCGTTGTTTCATGCCTCGGTCATAGCGAATAGAACTTGGCGAAAGAATTTCTACAACGAGGTCTGGTGCGCCCATAATGCCATCGTGCGTGACGATGTGCTTGTTGGCATTGGCAATAAACAGAATATCTGGTTGAGGAGCATTGTACTCATCAACAAAAACATCAATCGGAGCGCAATACACCGCGCCAAGGCGTTGTTGCTTGGCAAAGGTGTGCATCAAACTGGATAAATTCATGGATGCGCTTTGATGACGCGGCGAAGGTGCTGATTTTTTCACAAGTTCTCCATGCAACAGTTCATACCATAAGCAATCATCCGTATCAAGTTCTCGATAGTCGGCGTATGTGATAAGGCGTTCTTCCGCGAGCGTTTCCATAACCATTGTTCAAAAGTGTGCGAATCGCAGATTGTGGTAGAAATATATTCATTTTTTACGCCAATACCAAGTACTGAAGCGCATTTGAACGCAGAACCGTCACCCTTTTAACATCGTTGCGTCGCGTTCCATCAAAAACGTGAGCCATTCTTGGAAATCGTAACCACTAAAGACTTTTGCTTTCTCGATATACGACCGCGAAAGGTCGCGTTTTCCAGCGTTGAAATGAATTTCAGCAATGCGGTAATAACTCCACGGCATAACCCAGCGCTCTTCCTGTGGCTCACATTCAACGGCTTTGAGGTAGAGCGGGATTGCTTCCGCCGTGCGTTGCTGTTCGCGGAGTGCTTCGGCAAGGTTGTATGCGGCTTCGGAGCGTATTTCTTTGGAAAGGCTTGCGTTTTCAGTTAAAGGACGCAACAACTGTTCTGCCTCTCGAAATTGTGACGATTCTACGGCATTGATACCTTTGATAAGCTGTATTTGTGCGGCTTCCAGCGCTTTTTTCGTGTAATCCTTTGCGCGGCGAATAGCAAAGCGGTCGTCGGGTTCAAATGGCGTGAGCGCTATACATTTTGCATAGCCTTTGAGCGCTTCGGCGCGGTTGCCCGTCATTTCGTAGCACAAGGCAAGCCGCAAGAGCGCATTCCCGCGAAAACTCCGCTCATACCGCCCTTTGAAAAAGCGCTGAAATTCTTGCTTTGCACGCTCAAAATCGTTCATGCGCCAGTAACACTCGCCCATGCGGTAGTGAGCAAATGCGTTGAACGCCCGAAAATTCGTATCGGCATATTGAGCCACTTTTTGGTACAAGGGCAGCGCTGTTTGCGGCTTGCGGACGAAGAGTTCGACATTTGCCCGCGAGTAGAGCATCGGAACATTGTTCGGATAGCGCCCCAAGAGATCGTCCAGATACTTCAAACCCTGCGTAAAATCTCGCTTGTAGTAAACGTTAATCATTGACAAAAACATCGCCGCATCATTTCTCGCCCAGACGGATTGCTCCGCCGCCATGCGTATTTCCGCCAAACCGCCTTCCAAATCCCCTTTCAATCCCGCAAAATTCGCCACCGACCGCACAACGCTTGGCATAGCAGCCACGCCAAAGTGGAACATTCCCATTCCTAAAAACGCATCGTATTCTCTAGGGTTCGTTTTCACGACAGCGCTCAGGTAATTATAGCACGAGCGCCCGTCCAACGTGGCTTTCATGAAGTTTTCCGCGCGAAAATTTGCCATTGCGCGAAACCCATAGACCGCTCCAACAATCGTTTGTGCAAAGGTGTTGTCGGGGCGCTGTTTGAGCGTGGTTTCTGCGACGGAAATGGCTTTATCGCACTGTTGGAGGAACAAGCGGTAATCGGGCTCGCTGTAATCAAAAAGAAATTTCCAGAGGTGAATTTGCGACCGAAAAAAGTACCCTGTCGGTTCATTCGGATATTTTGCAATAATGTCCTCGAAAGCACGGGCAGCATCGGCATACCGCATGGAATACATTGCATCCAACCCTGTATTGATGCGCTCTTTGAGGTAGGGCGATGTTTGAGACGGCTGCGCGTGAGCGAGAAAGATTGACGAAAAAAAACAGCAGCACCAGAAAATGATGCGCAAATAATGATGTTGTAAATGTGGTGTTTGTAAGAAAGTCATCGGGAGAAAAAAATGTTGCGAGAGTGGTGTTTATGCGCTTTGGGAGCGCTCGGATAGGCGCTGAAGAAACCGTGCTAAACTTGGTGCATGAGCTTGTGCGCGTTTGGGATCCCACGCAGTATCAATAAATTTGCCGAGAAGGGTAT
>JAAFHM010000408.1 GCA_013298375.1 Ignavibacteria bacterium
GTAAAAATTGTTGGTTTTATTCTGCAAGATAACGAAATTATTATCAAAACGGTATAAGGTACTACCCCCTGACGCAAGAGTGAGAATATATGATGATGTCAAACCGGCATTGACCGCTGTCCATGTGCCTCCGTTATCATTTGAACGGAATACACCACCATTACTCGTTCCTGCAAATAGGGTCGTACCACTCGCTGTAAGTGTAAAAACAGCCTCACCATTCAAGCCTGTATTAACTGTTGCCCACGTTCTACCGCTATCGCTTGAACGAAATACACCCCTTCCGGATGCTCCGGCAAACAATGTTGTACCGCTTACGGCGAAAGTGTGAACAAATTCAGTAAGGAAACTTAAACCTATATAATCCCAGCTCCTTCCGTTATCACTCGAGCGAAATGCACCGCCGAAACTTGTCCCAGCAAACAACATTGTGCCGCTTACGCCAAGAGCCCGTATATCTTTATTCATCAAACCTGAACGAACCCACGTTCCGCCACTGTCGCTAGAACGAAACATACCATCGTATGTTCCTGCGAATAACGTTGTGCCGCTCACTGCAAGAGTTCTCACATTTTTATCCGTCAAGCCTGTATTGACTGTTGTCCACGTGTCTCCATTATTATTTGAACGGTATATGCCGCCGCCAAAGGTACCCACAAACAGCATTGTGCCGCTCACCGCAATAGCGCGAATATCTTGATTAGTCAAACCTGTATTGATTGTTGTCCACGAACTTCCATTGTCATTTGAGCGGGATAGACCTCTACCAACTGCTGCAAAAAGCGTGGTACCTCTTACCGTCATTACACTAGCAGATTGATTCGGTATGCCAATAGTAGCTTGTGTCCACGTGCTTCCGTTATCACTCGAACGAAAAACGCGGTCATTTGTCCCAGCAAACAACGTTCCGCCACTCACTATGAGCGTGTACACATATTGAATCGTCGAGGCTATGTTGATTGCCGTCCATGTATCACCGTTATCGGTCGAACGGAATAAACCATCACCAATAGTCCCCGCAAACAATGTATTGCCGCTCACCACGATAGTTTTGACATCTCGGTTTGTTAAACCCGGATTGACCGATGCCCACGTACCGCCGCTATCACGCGACCGAAATATACCGCGAGTTGTTCCCGCAAACAATGTGGTACCATTCACAGCAAAAGCCTGAGTATATTGACTGGTCAAGCCTGTATTGATTCCTATCCACGTGCTTCCGCTATCGGTTGACCGAAATATACCGCGAGTTGTCCCAGCAAACAGCACAGCACCGCTTACAGCAAAAGCCTGAATATTAATAGCCTGAACATTTTGACTGGTCAATCCTGTATTAGCTGCTGTCCATCTGCCACCGTTATCGGTTGAACGAAACACACCTCCATCATATGTCCCAACAAGTAGCGTACTGCCAATCAGTGCAAGAGATTGAATATATAGATTCGTCAATCCTATGTTGACTGCTGTCCATGTGCCGCCATTATCCCTTGAGCGGAACATACCTCCACCCCATGTCCCAGCAAACAATGTGGTACCAGATACGGCAAGAACTTTAACATATTGATTCGTTAAACCTGTATTTATCTGCACCCACGTCGCTCCGTTGTCGCTCGAACGAAACAAAGTGCCCTTTGTATCGGCAAATCCGACAAACAGCGTTGTGCCAGATATAGCAAGACACTGAATAGATCCACCAAGCGGACCTATCTGCTCCCACTGCAACGCCTGCCCACGCGCCGCCCCACACGACCACACCAGCAGCACAGCCAACACCGCACATTTCCATTGATGTATCAAGCGTTTCATCGTACAACTCCAATCTGCATTGTTTGTTGGTTATAGTGAATTGTTTCCGATGCGGAATTTATCGTAAGCGGAACACAATCGGGATGGAGACCCAGCATTTGATTGGTTTACCATCTTTTATGGCTGGTTCAAAAACACAACTTTTGATGGCATTGCTTGCATTTTCATTCAGCAAGACCGAATCAGAGCTTTCAATAATTGTTTCTCGGCAAACTCCATCAGTACCTATCAATGCCCGCACCTCAACCTTTCCTTGAATACCTGCTTTTTTTGCCTCTTCAGGATAAATTACCTTGCTTTGCAATTCCCTAATATCTACGTATGGTTCTTTCTCAACCATAAGAAAATCATACGGTAATGGGTCTTTCGCGCTAGAATCACTCGACGTTGATACTTTCTTAACAGCCGTAAGCCCCGCAATAAACACCTGTGATAGCCCCTTTGTTGCTTGTTGCCACGTTGTGCCGTTGTCTTGAGAGCGAAAAATGCCACCGCCGTACATTGTCCGTGCAACAATCAGAGAATCCTGAACAACCAAGCCTTCAACACGTGCATTGTTCAAGCCCACTTGTTTCCATGTTGCCCCATTGTCGAGCGAACGATAAACACCGCCGTTATTTGCCGCAACAAACCACGCAGAGCCGTTGATAGCAAAATCAAGGATGCCAAAGGGCGACACATCTGTTTTTATTTTTGCCCACGTTCTGCCGCTATCCGACGAAGTGTAGAGGCTTTGCTTCGTTGCGGTGAATATCGTTGAACCATGAATGCAGATGCTTTGAATGATATCATCGGCATCAAAGTCCCCTTTCAGCCACGTATTGCCATCGTCAAACGAGCGATAGACATTGCGCCCGACCCCTGTGTAAAGCGTCGTGTTCATAGCTTTCATAAAGCCGTTTTTCGCGAGTTCATAGACTTTTGTATCAAGAGGCAAACCAGTTGCCGTGATATTCATCCATGTTGCGCCATCATTCCCGGAACGTGCAATGCGCCCGACTCCGCCATCTATTGAATACACCCATAGAGTAAATTGACTAAACGCAAAAGCAAAGGCATTCATTTGAGTTTGCCCCACCTTTGACCATAAATTTGCGTTATCGATCGAGCGAAATATTTCCCGACTCGCGGTTATCGTATAAAGCGTAGAAGAAGAGTTAGGGAGTGACTGTCCTTGCACCACTCCACACGACAACACCAGCACCAAAGCCAATACCAAACATTTCGACCGATTTATCAAGATTATCAAGCATTTCATAGCAAAACTCCAATCTGCTGCGCACCGCACCGCCACAGCATTGTGAATTCAGAAAAAAGTTGTTTTGGTTAAAGGTACATTTTATCTGAAAATTCTACAGTTAGAGAGAGGACATAGTCAAACTAGGTATTTGATGCGCTGAAGATACATTTTATTTTCAGAAAAGTCAAGTTTTTCTCCTCATTTCATCGTTATTTTACAACGCTTTACTTCATTTCTTTCTTTTATGATCATCAACGTTCATTCACCCCAAAAAAATACCCTTTCGCCACAAAGGTTTTGCAAAAATGCTGTACTCCGTGCATTTTCGTAGCACACTCACTCAATCTCAACACTGGAAAAGGAGTTGTCATCATGAAAAACACAGTTCTTTCATTTGCTTTAATGCTTCTTGCTTTCGTTTTCGTCCCACAACTTGCCCTTGCACAAGCCAATGAAGTATTTACCGTCCTTGCTTGCAAAGGGAAAATCACCCATTTACGCACTGGGAAACCGATTGTTGTTGGATTGGGCTTATTTTCCAATGATGTGATTCGCATGGAAGGTTCTGTATATCTGGGATTGCTTCATAAAAGCGGCATCACTGTGGAAGTTCGCAATGCAGGTATTGTTAGCATGGCAGACCAATTTGCTAATCTTGCTATCTATCGCCCAACACCGCAGTGGATGGAAAAACTTGTCGCTTTTGTTATTCAACTTGTCAAAGCTGAAGCAGGAAAAAACATTACATTTTCTACCGAAGAATTTCCTCGATAGTGAATAAACTCCACCTCATTTCACCACGCACCACAAAAACTATTGACGATGAAATGACCTTTACGTGGCACGGCACCTACGACGGCAGTACATTGACAAGCACCGCGCATTTCCATTGATGTATCAAGCGTTTCATCGCAAAACCCCAATCTGCTGGGCACGATATCGGCATAGTATTAGACAAAATTCAGAGATAAGATATTTATTTATATAAAGTTGCGTAGATTAGCCGATAAATCCTTGTCTCATCGACTATATTTTTTTATGAAGTCTGAACGTTCCCAATCACCGCTTTCAAGCGCGTATTTTGCGCCACTACCCGAAACGATTTGAACGCATTATCGGTATGAGCGTCGAGAATTGTGACAATCTCTTAGAGCGTGTGAGCCAGCAGCGCTTGCAATCTCTTCTGGCAGCGCAGGTTCTTTGGGATGCCGATCGAACAGAACGCCTACATGAGAACACCAGCAAAGATCTTGCCGAACATCGTTGTATCACGCTGTTGTATCATCGTCAGTACATGATGCAAGAAGTGTTGGGTGCTTGTTTTGGTATGGAACAAGGGAGCGTGAGCAATATCGTCACGCGCATTGAGCCATGGCTTGAAGCCGCACTACCAACACCACAAGTGCTGAGTCACCGGATCGCTGACCAGAGAGAGGTGATGCCGCCAGAAACCGTTGAATCGTTCAGTATGGTGGTGATTGGCGATGGTGCCGAACAGGCAAAACAACGCCCCAAGAACGCAGAAGAGCAGCGAGATGACCACT
>JAAFHM010000521.1 GCA_013298375.1 Ignavibacteria bacterium
CGGATCAAACGATGGGTCTAATGTTCCATCGGCGTTCAAACGGGCGATGCATGACCGAGATACCCCATTAAACGATGAAAACTGACCCGTTATCATTATTTTGTTATCAGGCTGGACATAAAAACCATTGACATCGTTCACTCCGGTGCCAGTATTGGCGGTGAATGCAGCATCAATACTACCATTGCTATTGACACGGGTAATGCCATTGATGGGTGTACCGTTATAGGTCGTCATCAAAAGCCCACCGATAAGAATTTTTCCGTCAGGCTGTACGGCAAGAGCGTTGGGCCAAAGTACCCCTATACCTGTTCCGGTCACAAACGTAGCATCAAATGAGCCATCAGCATTCAGGCGAGCAATCCTCTCGCAAGCATTACCGTTATAGGTACTAAAGAAACCTCCAGCAAGAATTTTTCCATCTGCTTGTAAATCAAGAGCGTACACCGTAGAACCGCCGCCCGTGAAACCTGTCGTGACCAAAAATGTTGGATCAACCGTACCATCACTATTGAGGCGGGCGATGCCGTTTCGGGCTGTACCATTGACCATTGTAAATGAACCGCCAATGACAACTTTTCCATCGGGCTGTAATCTCATCATATTGACAGTGCCATTGACTCCTGTTCCCGTATTAAAACTTGCATCGTACGAACCATCGGCGTTTATACGAATAAGGTTCGCACGGTTTCCGGCGGTAATGCCACCAAAGGAATTAAATGAACCGCCAAGGAGGATTTTACCATCACTCTGAAATTGAGTCTGCCAAGCTACGCCGCCGCCGCCAAAACCACCCGCCGTACCTGTTAATGCAGGGTCAACGACAAGTTGACTGAGGGCGCTATTGCTGAAAGAAAGTGCTAGTGCCAGCACAAGAAGTGCTGTGCGCACAAAAGAAAAAGAACGCGATTGCATAAAAACTACTCCACAAAAATTTGCGTGGTTGAAAATAGTTGAAATGATGTCATGACTATCATCAAGAGCAAAATTACACTATTGCAAAGGCGAAAAATAGTGACACAGCTCCATGATTTTTGCGGGTGGTGTCATATTTGAACTATTTGTCACCGAAGAAGATACCCCGTTTGTGCTAGCTTTTATGCGGTGTAGAGGAGCTTTTATCGTCTGTTTTGCGAGGAGGTCACCCATCTTTGCGGGTGGTGTCATGTTCTGGGGTGTATGTAATTAGGGGTGAGGCAGCGCAATGGCTGTTCAATAGGAGCGCGAATGCAGTTTACTCCTTGCGGAGAAGCACGAGATAGTATAATGTTGGGGATGTTGAAAAAGGAGAGCGATATTCCTATCCGAGGCGGCTTACTATCGCAACGTATTCACCGTGTGGCATCCCTGCTCAATTCCTGCCGGATGCGCACTTAATTTTGGGCTGATGTAGGGGATTCCCAGCCCCAATCCACGCAAAATGAACAACATTGCCACTAGCGCCGCTCCTATCGGCATCATGCGGCGTATGCTGCTGGTGAAACGCACATTTCCTCCTGAAAGCCTTGCTACGACTGCCACGCCAATCATTGCAGGAAATGTCCCCAACCCAAAAGCAAGCATACTTGCGCCCGCCTCAGCTATCGTCCCCGAAAGTGCCGCCATTGCAAGTCCCATATACACGAACCCGCATGGCAACAGCCCATTGAGCAGCCCCAAGCTAAACTGTCCGCCGAGATGCGAAGTCCGCAAAAGACCACCCATCCGTCCGCGCAAGCGTCCAAGCGCTCTGGCAAAGATTGGCATTGCCAATATCGTTGCGCGTTGCCCCGATGGAATGAGCAAAAAAACCGCTATACCAACGCCAATGCTGATAGAAAGTGCCTCTTGGAAACGGTGAATGTCGAATATCATTGCACCAAATACCTCTTTTACCACTCCCAGTGCCATTCCCAGGAGCGCATAAATACTGATTCTGCCGATATTGTACACCATTCGACCCAGATAATACCGTGTGTTACTGCCATTGCCGGGCGACAGTGCAAGCGTTATCGGCGCACACATGGCAATACAGTGAAAACTTCCGGCAAAGCCGAGGATGAAAGCGGCGGTGAGCATGATGATTGTTCTAATAAGTTGATTACGATGAACTGGTCAAGTATGCTGTCAAAAACATCCACGAATCACACGAATTAGCACGAATCAAGAGCATTTTTTTGAATAATAATCCATTCAAGTCTTCTAATTCGTGAGGATTCGTGCGATTCGTGGATAATGTTTCGAGACCTGACTGATTACAATTACGCAATACTCCACTCGTGACCGGGCGACGCAAACAGCGCTTGTAAACTTGTGTTGCTACCTTTAGGGGTGCTTTTTGCCGCATCAATTTGTGCCGTGATTTCGTCTTCGTAGCAAGGGCGGTCAATGTTGAGAAAAACACCCACAGGGCGCGGAAAATCTGGGTTGTAGGTGAGATTGGCAATGAGAAAAGCAAGCGTCGGGTCGTGTTCGTCGTAAATCACCAAATCCTCTGCCGAGTATTCACCGCTCGCAAGCGAGACAACTTCAGGTTTTAAGCCATCCAAACGAATACCTTTGTCTCTATTTACGCCAAAAATGAGCGGCTGCCCATGCTCCAAAAATAGCACCCGCTCAGGCTTCGTGGCTTTGTCGGTGAACTCATCGAATGCACCGTCGTTGAAAACCACACAATTTTGGTAGATTTCCAGAAACGACGTGCCTTTGTGGTCGGCGGCACGGCGGAGCATTGCGCCAAGGTGCTTCAAATCTCGGTCGAGTGTCCTGGCGACAAACGTTCCGCCCGCGCCTAATGCCAGTGAAATAGGATTAAACGGATAATCTGGTATTCCCGTTGGCGAGGATTTGGTCACCTGCCCGTGCTGCGAAGTCGGTGAGTACTGCCCTTTGGTGAGTCCGTAGATTTGATTGTTGAAGAGCAAAACGTTCACATCCACATTCCGCCGAAGCAGGTGGATGGTGTGATTCCCGCCGATACTGAGCGCGTCGCCATCGCCGGTTATCACCCACACGGACAGTTCCGGTCGCGCTACCTTCAGCCCCGTTGCCACTGCCGCCGCGCGTCCGTGAATGGTGTGAAAACCGTACGTCTCAATGTAGTAGGGAAAACGGCTTGAGCAGCCAATCCCTGATACAAAAGCGATGTTCTCCCGTTCAACGCCGAGTTCGGGAAGAAGTTTCTGTACCTGCGACAAGACCGAATAATCCCCACAGCCCGCACACCACCGCACGTCGGCGGCTGGACGGAGGTCTTTGACCGTAAAATTGTGTTCGGCAGCGCCGTTTGTAAGAGTTGAGTTGATACGATTGTTCATGGTATGTTCCCTTTTGAGTGATGATGCTATGTGGCATTCTTCATTACTGGCTGCTGCGCAAGAAATGTGCGCAGAAAAACAGTGATTTCTTCAGCCGTAAAAGGCTGTCCGCTGACTTTATTATATTGAAAAATATTTTGCGCAAATTCTCCACGAAGCACGTGTGCAAGCTGACCACTATTGAGTTCGGCAACAACGATATGCTCAAAACCCTGCATCAAGGCTGCAAGATTGCGAGGGAATGGATGTAATGCCCGCAAATGCACGTGTGCAACGCTTTTGCCTTGTTTCTGCAACGATTCAATAGCCGTGCGAACCGCACCAAATGTGCCTCCCCACGATATGACGAGTATTTCTCCTGAGTCTGCACCAAATAGTTCTGCACTTGGCATATTGCCTGCGATTCCGGC
>JAAFHM010000212.1 GCA_013298375.1 Ignavibacteria bacterium
ATCGGCAACGACCGCAAAGCCGCGTCCCTGCTCGCCTGCGCGGGCAGCTTCGATAGCAGCATTCAAGGCAAGAAGATTGGTTTGATTGGCAATGGACTGAATTACGTTGGTAATCTCGCTGATGCGGTCGCTCAATGCCGCAAGCTGCGCCACATTCTGCGAAGAGGCATCCACCAAACGCGCAATATCGTGAATTTTTTTTACGGTGAGATTCACAATCGCATCGCCTTCCTTCGCAACTTCTCGCTCTTCATGAGCCAACATCAAGGACGACTGTACCACGCGAGCGTGTTCGGCAATTTCGTCAACGCTGGAACGCATCATTACGGCAACATTCCCGGCATTCCGCGACTGCTCTTGAGCAAATGCCGTCAGCGCTGTTGCTGACGAAGTAATATGCTGCCCCGAAGTCGCCACCGATGAAGCTGCTTGGACAACACCACCGACAATTTCTCGCATCATGGTAATTGTCCGATTGATGCCCTCGAAAAGGTCGTCAATATCATCGTTAGCGCGGTTTTCGCTCAATGTTTCAAGGTTAATGGCAAGATTTCCACTGGCAACTTCGTCCAATGCTTGCAAGATATACTGGACGTTTTCGGCAAGATACAAGCGTTTTGCTTCTACATTTGCTTGCGTTTCTTCTGCCAAACGGCGCATTTGCTGTGCCTCTGCCAATGCGTGTTCGGTGCGCTCTTTTTCCTGCGTTATGCCTTCGGTGCGCTCGTTGACCATGGACAAAAGCTCTGCTTCGCGCTTGGCAACTTGTGTTTCGCGCCAACGATAACCACCGAAAGCTCCTGTAATCACCGCTATCACGACAAATGCCCGAAACCACCACGTTTGGTAGAAAAACGGCTTGAGTTCAAACGTCAACGATGTGCCGACATCATTCCAAACGCCGTCGTTATTGGATGCACGAACAGAAAATGTATAGCTGCCGGGCGATAAATTCATATACGAAACCTCGCGCCGTGCGCCCATCTCGACCCAATCCGCATCAACGCCTTCCAACTTCACCCGAAATGCGACCCGCGTCGGCGCAAGATAGCTCAGTGCGGTATATTCAATATTGAAACGCTGCGTTCCGGCAGGAAATGAGACCGCACCAGCAAGCACATTGGCGGTATCGCGCTCGGTGGTAAAACGCTCAATGGTGACGGGCGGCACAAGCGTGTTGTACTGCACATTTGCCGGATTCACGCCCGCAATTCCACGCAGCGTCGGCACCCAAAACATTCCATCACGGCTTTTGCAGGAAAGCGACGGTGCGCTGACTTGACCGCTTTTCATACCGTCCCAGCGCCCGAAAAGTCGTGCTTGCAGTGGCTTCGGCGCTTGACGTTGTGCCTTTGCCTCGGCAACAGCATTGAGGTCACTTTTGGCAACAAGTTGTATGCCGTCGTTGCCGCCAAGCCAGAGCGCACCACGCTCGTCTTCGAGAATATTATACACCGACTCGCTTTGCAAGCCGTCTTTGAGAGTTAATACTGTCAAAACGCCATTTTTCAGCCGATGAAATCCTGCATTCGTCGCAATCCAAACTGCTCCATCGGCATCTTCGTAGGAACACATCACAACATCCGAAGCCAAGCCTTCTTTTGTGGTGTAATGCTCCACAAGCACACCATTTTTGAACCGACACCAGCCTTTGCCCTCGGTGGAAAGCAGCATTGAAGAGCCTTTGCCGCTTGCAATCCCGATAATAGACGTGCCGCGCAAAATCGCTTTTTCATCCACAACTGTCGTCAGCGTTTCGCCCTCAAGCCGCGCAAAACCGCCGTTTGTCCCAATCCACAGTATGCCATCATCGGCACGAAAGAGCGCCCGGACGCGGTTTTCCGGCAGACCTTGTGCCGTTGTGAAGGTCGTAAATTTTCCTTGCTGCCATCGGCACAGCCCCTGATACGTGCCGAGCCAGACCGTCCCCGCATCGGTGCTGCTGGCGATACTGCGCACCATATTGTCCGGCAGTCCGTTTGCTTTGGTAAAATTCGTGAATGTGCCGTTACTGCGCTTGCTTGCGCCTTCGGCAGTAGCTATCCAGAGGTCTCCACGCGAGGTTTCGTGGACGCAGTAGGTGTAATCATCCACCAAACCTTCCTGCGTAGTATAGGTCAAAAACTTCCCATTTTTGAGGCGGTTCAGCCCGCCGCGATACGTTCCCACCCAGAGGCTTCCTTCGCGGTCGGTCATAAGCGCCCAGACTTGATTGTCCGTTAATCCGTCTTTTTTGGTATAATTGTCAAATTTACTATCAATAGTGGCGCTGTTAGACCGTTTCCGCGTCAGACCGCCCATAGATCCTATCCAGAGCGTTCCGGCGGCATCTTCGCATAACGCCTGA
This sequence comes from Ignavibacteria bacterium, assembly GCA_013298375.1. Lineage (GTDB taxonomy): Bacteria > Bacteroidota > Ignavibacteria > Kapaibacteriales > UBA4661 > PH2015. The sequence continues at coordinate 2,348 of JAAFHM010000212.1, forward strand.
ACACGATTATCGGCAAGTCCATTTTCTGTTGTGAGCCGCTCCAAACCTTGGCTTTTCGCGCCATCCCGCGCTGCGAACAAGCCCTTTCCCAACGTGCCAATCCAGAGCGTTCCCCGAGAATCTTCATAGAGCGCTTTAATAGGCGTTTTTATCAACGAATCAGCACCTGCAATGCCCTGAAATGCCGATAAAAACTTCTCTTCGCGCATGGCAAACAGCCCTTGTGCCGAGCCTATCCAGAGCGCCAGAGATTTATCCATGAGCAAACTGTTGATTGGTGCGGCTGGCAAGCCTTGATCTTTCGCTATGGCAGTAATCACGCCGTTTTTCATAACGCACAGCCCTTTACGTGTGCCTATCCAGAGCGCCCCATCTTTCCCAGCACAGAGCGACAGCACTACGTCGCTTGGCAGACCTTCTTTTGCCCCGAAGGTCGTAAATACGCCGTTTTCATAGCGCAGAAGCCCACCGCCGTTTGTGCCAATCCACAAGACCGAACGCCCGCCATTGCTGGTTTCAGCGATACACCACATTCCATTATTTTTGACTCCTTCGGTAAATGCCTTGCTAAAGACCGTAAAATCTATGCCGCCAAAGCGTACCAAACCGTCAAATGTGCCGAACCAGATGTATCCGTCGGCAGCTTGATGGAGAGTGAGAATACTGTTGGAAGGCAAGCCCTCGTCACGTGTCCAGATATCGTGATTGTATTGCGTGAGTGTTTTTGCGGGGTTAAGCGCGGTTGCTGCGGCAGCAGACGGCTGATTTTGTGCAGCAAGATGGCTCGTTGTCAGCCCCAGAAGAAATACGAATATTATGATAACGCTCGGCAAACGCCCCTTCAGACCTGTTTGTAAGCGGTACGGACGGTTTGTCATTGATACCTCCAAAAAAAGAAAAAGCCCACACACGGATAGTATGCGGGCGAATCTGCGAAAAGTTTTCAAGCGGTGCAAGGTTTTTTCTTTACTTCACCTTCGCTAATTTCTGCACTTCGGGGAAGAGTTGCAGCGCTTTCTGCACTTGTTTGTCCGCCGTAATATCCACCATCACTTTTTCGTTGACATTCCAGATACTACGGGCAATTTGGGCTTTGATGTAGGTTTTCATTATCCGCTCGTCGGTGGCAAATTGTGCATCATTCCACTTCACACCACGCTTTTCCGCCATCTGGCGCAGCATGGCAATAGCATCGCTATTGAGCGTAAAACCCGATAAAAAACTTGGAAATTCGTTCTGATATTGCTTGCGTAAGCGGTCGCCGTTTTCGTTCATATAACGGTCACAAAACTCGCGTAAAACCTTGCTGGCGATTTCAATAAACAATTTTGTTGCGGTGTCGGATTTAACGACGTAATCCGGCACAATGCCGCCACCGCCATAGACCGTGCGCCCCCCAAGGGTTTTGAAGGCAGGACGCGCAGAATCGCCTTTTTCTTTATGCTCGAAATTGTCGCCTTCGTCCGTTTCGGTGCGCCCCTGCAAAGCACGATATTTTCCTGCATCCTTGTAATCGCGCTGGATGGAGCGTCCCGAAGGCGTGTAGTAGCGCGAAATAGTCAGCCGATACGACGAGCCATCGGACAACTCGTAAGGGCGCTGCACCAGCCCTTTGCCAAAGGAGGTTTCGCCGACAATCAAGCCTCGGTCTAAGTCCTGCACCGCGCCGGAAACAATTTCACTTGCCGAAGCAGACCCCGCGTCAATCAAGATAATCAGCGGGATGTCTTCAAATTCGCCGCCTCCTGTCGCTGTATAATCATCATCAAAAGCAGCTTGCCGCCCTTTGGTATAGACGATTTTTTTGCCGTCGGGGATGAAGGCATCTGCCATTTCAAATGCCTGTTCCAAAAGCCCGCCCGGATTGCCGCGCAAATCCAGAATCATCCGTTTCATGCCTTCGGAACGCAGTTTCCGTGCAGCTTGCACAAATTCATCGAACATCGTGGCGCGAAATTGATTAACAGAAATATAGCCAATATCGGTGTTCGGAATCAGGAACGACGCGCTCACGCTGTAAATCGGGATTTTGTCGCGGGTGATGGTAAAATCAACGAGGTCTTGCATCGCACCACGCTTGATGCTCACGGTAACTTGTGTGCCTTTTTCGCCTTTGAGCCGCTTGATAACAGCCGTGTCGGCAAGCCCAACGGCATTTTTGCTGTCAATTTTCACAATTTTATCACCCGCCCGAATGCCCAATTTCTCGCTCGGACCGCCAATAATCGGCGTTACGACGGTGATGGTATCGTTAAGTATTTCAAATTGAATCCCGATTCCTTCAAAACTCCCGTAAAGCTCCTCTTTTTCGCGTTGTTTGTGCGAGGCGGGAATATAAACCGAATGCGGGTCGAGTTCGTTCAAAAGCCCTTTGATGGCGGCTTCGGTGAGCTTTTCGGGCTGAACACCGTCAACATAATTGCGCTCGGCATTCTCCAAAATAGATTCAAACTTTTTCACCTGCTCCCGTGCGCCATTGCCACCGGAAAAGCGTGGCAGGAAGCGGATCGCAAGCACAACGCCCAGCAATGTTCCCAGTAAGACACCGAGAAAAAGTAATCCAAATTTTTTCATAATGTTGAGGGTGAAATGGGTAGTACAATCATCGTAAGAAATAGCGGCAATCAAGCAAGAACGGAGTAAACAAGCGTGTTTCAGCCACCAATACGTTTCGCCCACCAATAGACCATCCCTAGCCCAGCGCCTGTGCCAATCACACACAGTAACACACTTGCCAGACTGTATGCGAGCGCAGATATCATACGCCCAGACTGCATAAGTGCTAGGGTTTCGAGCGAAAAGGTGGAAAATGTCGTGAAGCCGCCACAAAAGCCAACCGCCAGAAAAAAACGCCACTCGTCGGAAAGCGCACCGATGCGCTCTCCAGCCAATGCAACGACAACGCCGATACAGAACGAACCGCTCAGATTGACCATCAGGGTAGCAAACGGAAACGCTGTGCCAAAGCGCCCTGCAAGCATTGCCGATGCCATAAACCGCCCGACACTGCCGATACCGCCGCCGAGAAAAACAAGTGCAATGTTGAGGAGTGAAGGCATGGAAAAATTTCAGTGTTGAGTTTTAAGTGCTGAATCGTTCATAAGAGATACACTCAAAAGGGTAAAAACTGTATATGTAGATCCGCCCGACGGCAGCGTATTTGCTCTCCTCAGCCGCCGGACGGGAAGAGTTTTTCGACCTTTTTGAGTAGAGCGATTACTTTTCGCGTAAAAATTCCCAAATTTCCGGTAGCGTCGGACGTTTGCCATAGACTAAAATGGCAATACGGAAAATTTTTGCGGAAAAGAATGTGACAACGACCGTCGTTGCAAGCAGGAGTGCCAAACTGAGCGCGATTTCCCAGAGCGGCGGCATTTGAATACTAATCCGCATTGCCATAATCGTTGGTGCAGTAAAGGGAATAAAACTCAACACTTTTGCAATAATCGAATTAGGGTTTTGCAGAACAAGCGTGAGCAGCGTCATTGGGACAACGAGAAAAAGGCTAACGTAGGATGTGATTTGCTGCGCTTCTTGGTCGGTCGTCGTCAATGAACCCAAACCCAGCAGCAGCGAGGCATAGAGCAGATAGCCAGAGAGCATAAATATCAACGTTAAAGGCAGGTTGCCGAGTGCAGAAAGCGACACGCCAAAATACAACACCGTACCAACACCAAAGATGCTCCAAACCAGCGCTTGCACAATGCCCAAGCCAGAAAGACCAAGCAGTTTGCCCATCATCAGTTCAAAGGGTGAACAGGACGAAACAAGAATTTCCATAATACGATTATTTTTTTCCTCGACCAGCCCCCGCACAAGGATTTGCCCCGTCCCCAGAATCAAAATAAATAAAATCAGCACCGATGCGTATGCCGCGCCGAAGACTTCCAGAAACCCACTTTTGGTGGCTTCGCCGCTTTTGGCAATTTTCAAAGAAGTCGTTGTAAGCGATTGCGTTAAACTTTTGAATACCGCCAAATCAATGCCTTTTTTCACGGCTGCCTGTTCGGTGAGTGTTTTTTCGAGTGCCGATTCGATAGCGTTAATATCACGAATATTGCCGACATTATCGCTGCGATATTCGATTTTATGCGATGTTTCGACATCTGCCGGAATAAGAAACATCCCCGTAAAATCGCCATTAAACACTCTGGGCGAATAATCCTTCAAAAAACGTTCTCGGCTCATGAGCGTTGCATCCACTGGCACGAGATCGAAATTGGGTTTGCCATTCTTGAGAAGATATTTTTGCGACAAAATAGCTTGAACAGGTTCACGAAGTGACATTGTTTCGTCGTAAAACACAAATTTTTTCGTATTGTCGTCGCCGCGAAGCGCCAAAAGCGAAGGCAATGCGCCAAAAGCGCCCATAATAAGCGGCGTTACGACCAGCGAGATAATAAATGCCTTCGTGCGGGCTTTTTCGATAAATTCCCAACGCGCAACCGTCAAGAGTTTTTGAATATTCATGGTGTTTTTCTGACAGTGGTGAAAAAAGTTGGTCAAGTTTTGCGTTCAAATGCAAACGAAAGTTTGCAACATCAAGGCGCGAACTTCTTTCGCAGTTCTGTTGGGCGCGACCATTGACTAGTCAAACATTGTCCCGCGTCCCAGCAGCCCTTGCGGGTCTAAGACTCGTTTTAGTGCCGCAAATTCGCGCATTGCTTCAGCACCATACATATCACGCAAATAGTCGCGTTTAATTTTCCCAACGCCATGCTCTGCCGAAATCGTTCCGCCAAGTTCGAGGGATTTCAGAACGCAACGGTGATAAACACTTTTGGCATGGTCAAATTCTTCGGGTGTGGAGGCAAAAATATTAGCATGGACATGGCTATTTCCGATATGCCCGAAAATGATGTATTCAAGCCGCTCCTTGGCAAATTCTTCGACGTAAAAATCGTACAAGAGGCGAAATTTATCATCTGCAACAGCCATATCCGTCCCAATTTTTCGTTGCTTGAGTTCGCGGATACGCTCGTAGGTTTTTGCCGGAACAGCATGGCGAAACTCGCGCAATTCCTCTTGGTCTTTTTCGGTGATAGCGAACCACGCATCGTCCATGAGCGGCGTATGCTTACCAATAAGTTCGTACCATAATTCCAACAGTCGCTCCTCGCTTTCATCGCTGACTTCCTGCTCGAACCAGATGGCGGCGGCAACATTCTGGGGAATATTCGGGTATTCGCTGCGGACAAATTCTAAAGCATTGTGGTCGAAATATTCCAATGCGCGGGAATCAATACCAATCTCTTCGCTTGTTCCCATGCGGGTTTGCCGGGATGCTGATCGTGCTTCTGCCACAAAATTCATTACCCCATCCAGCGTATCAAAGAAAATCACCCCAGCAATAATACGCTCCGGCTGACGAAGCAACCGCACTTCTATTTCCGCAATTGCACCCAACGTGCCTTCAGAGCCGATAAATAGGTCAATGGCATCCATTTCGGGCTTGATGAAATAGCCTGCGGCGTGCTTCATTTCTGGCATTGCGATAACGGGCAGCGTCAGCACGTAGGTTTTGCCGCTTTTAGAAGTCAGCGTGA
>JAAFHM010000437.1 GCA_013298375.1 Ignavibacteria bacterium
GTTGTGCCTTGTGTGAAGCACCCGGGGAGGCTTGGAACGCTGACGTTGAAGACATTATCTTCATCTTGTTCAAGAATAACGCGGTATTTCATGGTCTTGAGTTCAAAACGTTGGTAAAATTTTAGAGCGTAGGAAGAGATTGGATATGTTTACAAAGTCGCAAGGTTTCAAGCGCCGTTGTGCCTGTGGAGGCAAGCGGTCTGCCACTCTGAAGTGCCTCGAAGATTGACGAAACCGCCTCGCGCATGGCTTGGGAAGAGTCCAAACGTTTGGTTTGGCGCTCGGAAAACTCGAAAAAGCCCGGATATATCGCGTTTTCGCGGAGTTTTGCCGTCGTTAAAAACGAACCGCTTAATTCTTCCAATTTGATGCTCATTGTTTCAAAAATAATTTCCAACTCTACGGGTGACATTCGGCGCGTGTCGTAGCCTTCGACCATCAGTGGGAAGGTGCTGCCGCCCGCAACACGCGACTGCATCAGTGCCGCCAGCGAAAGCGTTGGGTCGTCGGGTGTGTAGTCGTCAATAGCTTGAAGAATCGTTCCGCCCACAACGCTTGGTTTGGTCAGCATTTGGAGCATATCCACAAAGTGCGAGGCATTGTGCAAAAAGCCTTTGTAGTATTTCATTCGTGCCGAAATGACCATGCCAAAATCACCCGAAAGCGCTTGTTTGCTGAGGTCGCCAATGTCCATGAGCCAACGCCGCGAATAATTGACGGCGAGATGCACCTGCGCTTGTTGGTACAGTTCCACAAGTGCCAAAGCCTCGTCCACGCTTGCACTTAAGGGCTTTTCGCAGAAAACAAGTTTTGGCTTGAGTACCAGAACATCTCGCAAATACTGAGCGTGGGTGTGGTCGGGCGTACAAACGCTTATCACATCAACGTTTTGGCTGCCAATATCATCTAAACACCGACCATAGCGAGGAATGTTCCAAATGCGGGCAGCTTCTTCGGCGCGTTCCAATTGTTCGTCGAGAATTGCGGCAATGTGGAAGCCTCCATGCCGCAGAAAACCTTTGGTATGCGTGAAAATCGCATCGCCTTCGGGAGAATCGAAGCGGTGCGCGATATTGCCCGCACCGCAGATGAGAACGGAAAATGTTGGGTTCATTTCTTTCGTATAATCGGCGCTTTCAAGAAAACACTTGCGGGCAGTCTGCGGCTATCACACATTCGGCGCATTTCGGCTTCGTTCGTGCGGAGCAGACGGCGCGTCCGTGCATAATCATCAAATGCGTGAAATCTCGCCAAACCTCACTTGGCATGAGTTTCATGAGGTCAAATTCCAGTTTGACAGCATCTTCGCCTTCGGCAATACCCATGCGGTTCACAAGCCTTGTCACGTGCGTATCCACGACCACGCCCGGAATATCGAAGCAATGCGATAGCACGACGTTTGCCGTTTTGCGCCCTACACCCGCCAACGACGTTAGTTCGTCCAGTGTTTGCGGCACTTCTCCGCCAAAATCCGCCAGCAATTTTGCGCAGCAGGCTTGGATATTCTTTGCTTTCGCTTTGTAAAAACCCGTCGAATAAATATCCTTTTCGAGTTCTTCCTGCGGAACGGCAATATAATCCTTTGGCGAACGATATTTCGCAAAAAGCAGCTTCGTTACTTGGTTCACGCGCTCATCGGTGCATTGCGCCGAAAGCATTGTTGCAATGAGCAGTTCAAAGGGTGAGGTGTAATCAAGCGCAATGCGGGGTTCAGGATAATGATTCCTGAGTTCCGCAATGATGCGAGCAAGCCGCTCCTTTTTTTTCAAAACCGATTCTTTTTTTGTTGCCATAATTACCCACGAATAATCGTATCCGCACGGTCAGGGCTTGTCGAAACAATAGTCACTCGTGCGCCTGACAGTACTTCAATGCGGGCAATATACGCCTTTGCAGCTTCAGGAAGGTCGTCATATTGGCGAATACCCTCCAACGACGATTTCCAGCCTTTGACGGTTTCATAAACAGGCGTAATGCGTTCCAGCGTGTCGGCATCAGCAGGGATGCTCTTTTGCGGCTTGCCGTCGAGTGTGTATCCAGTGCAAATTTTGATTTCATCAAACGAGTCCAGCACGTCCATTTTCGTCAGAGCAATTTCGGTAATGCCGTTTACAATCACGGAATAGCGAAGTGCGAAGGCATCCAACCACCCGCAACGGCGTGGTCTGCCGGTTGTTGCGCCAAATTCATGTCCGATGGAGCGCAATTTTTCTCCTGTTTCGTCGTGGAGTTCCGTTGGGAAAGGACCATTGCCCACGCGGGTCGAATACGCCTTCACTACGCCCATCACACGCTGAATCGCCGTCGGCGGCAAGCCCAGACCCGTTGCCGCGCCGCCGCTTGTGGGATTGGAACTCGTGACAAACGGGTACGTGCCGTGGTCAACGTCCAGCATCGCGCCCTGTGCGCCTTCCAGCAAAATGCGCTTTCCTGCTTGAATTGCATCGTGCAGAAACAAGGTTGTATCGGTGATGTAGGGGTCTATTTGCGTGTCGAATTGGCAGTATTCATCGGCAATTTTCTCCGCATCTAACTGCTCGTAATCGTAGATTTTGGACAAGAGTTTGTTCACTTCGCCAATGTTGGTGCGGAGTTTGTCGGAAAAACGCTTGCGATCAAGCAAATCCACAATCCGAACACCCGTCCGACTGGCTTTGTCAATGTACGCCGGACCAATGCCGCGCCCGGTCGTGCCGATAGCATTTTTGCGGTCATTTTCGCTGTCCTTTGCCGAAGCAGCTTTTTCGCGTGCTGCGTCCAAAAGTTTGTGGTAGGGCATAATCAAATGCGCTCTATGGCTAATGAACAAACGCCCATCAATGCTAATGCCGTAATCTTCCAGCATTTTAATTTCGTCCATAAGTGCAACAGGGTCAATAACCACACCGTTTCCGATGACGCACTGCACGTTTGGATGCAAAATGCCCGATGGAATCAGGTGCAGAACATATTTTTTGCCGTCAATGACAAGCGTGTGTCCGGCATTTGCACCGCCTTGATAGCGGGCAACAATATCTGCTTCCTGAGAGAGCAAGTCAACAATTTTGCCTTTGCCTTCGTCGCCCCATTGAGCGCCTACGATGAGTGAAACCATGATGTTAGGAATGATGAGAGTTTTTGAGAAATCTGTTTTCTGTAGTTCGTTTGTTCGTGGATTCAATCGTCGTGCTTTGTGTTCTCACGCCGTTGTGCAAAGTGCCAAAGGATTCCGGAAGGATCAACGACGTATGCTATGCGAAGTCCCCAAGATTGAACGACTGGTGGTTTGGGAGCCGGAACACCAAAATGTCTAACAAGATCGAGCGATTGGATATGCTCCCACCAAGCATCAATATCATCAACCATAAGCTGCATCATGAAGTTCTCAGCCCATTCCTTTTGATAAGAACGCTGTAGTACGAAGCCACCTGAACCAGCGTTAAAGATGGCTACGTCGTCATCAAGCACTTTCTCGAAACCGAGCATCTCATAAAATTTTTTCGAGCGGTCAAAATCTTTAGCCGGCAGGAACGGTCGCATCCGCTCTTCACCATTAGGGATAGTACTCATATTTTTTCTCCTTCTGATTAAGCCGAACTATTGAGCAAAAGATTTTTTTGATGGACTACTAATTCCAATGACCCTTCCCAATCCCAAGCACCTTCACGCCCCGCGCACGAAGGTCGCTGGCAATAGCATCGGAAATGATATTGAAGGCATCAATAATCAGGCTCACGCCCGGAAGTGCCGATAAAATCTGGTCTGCCGTCATTCCGAGATAGTTGCTGTGCCGCACGGCAAAAATAGCCGCATCGTGCTTTAATCCAGCAAGCGCATCAAAACTCGTGTGTACGTCCGTTGCTTTTTCCACCCAATAGGAAACAAGCGGGTCGTGGAGTTGCATCACAGCGCCCTCTTTTGCACAAAGGTCGTAGAACAGTTCTGCCGGAGAATAGCGCGTATCGGCAACGTCGTTCAGGTAGGACACGCCTAAAACCGTGATGTGCTTGCCGTTCAAATTCGGCATGGCGCTTTTGAGCATCTCCACTGTGTGTTTAGGCATCATGTCGTTAATATCAATCGCTGAGAGCGAGATTTCAAGACGTTTCTGGGTATCATGCTTCTCGGATTCAAACAGCGTGGAATACGACCAATCCGCCAAAAGTGAATCTTTCGTAAGGCAGTAACCGCCGACACCGAAGCCCGGAGCCATGATATTGCGGTGCGTCGGGCGGACGCGAATTGCCTGAATCACATCGAACATATTCACACCTGCGGTTTCGGC
>JAAFHM010000648.1 GCA_013298375.1 Ignavibacteria bacterium
GGCATTAGGGCAGCGCAATAATTTACTCCGTACATTGACGACAACGCTTCTCGGAATGGCGCGAGTTTACAACGCAGAATCAGCGTGGAAGAATGCCTTAGAAGTGAGTAAGGATGCGCTTCGCATAGCACTTCGTACCGGCTCAAAAGATAATATTCTTGAGGCTTACGGACAGCTTGGAGCGACATATCGGCACATCAACGCTGATTCCGCCGTGCATTATCAAGCACTCTACATCAAACTCCAAGACACGGTCTTTAGCAATATAACCCGCAACAGCACTCTCATTCAGCAGGTTGATTTCGAGATTTCAAAAAAAGAGGTACAGATACTTGCACTCCAAGAAGATAGCAAACGCCGCACTGCTATTGGTGCGGGGCTTGGTGTAGCGGCGGTGATTTTTGTGATTGCTGCCATCGTGTTTTTCCGAATCGCTCGCCGTGAACGCTTCGCAAAACGTGAACTGAAAGCCGCACAAACACAGCTTGTGCAGTCCGAGCGCATGAATGCTGTGGGAATGCTGACCGCAGGCGTGATGCACGAAATCAATAACCCCAATGCGATTGCCTACACCGCTATTTCGCAAACGAGGACGAAACTTCAGGAAATGACGGCATACTTTCTTTCGCTGTTGGATGATGACAGCAAAGATTCCGAAGAAGTGAAGCGATTCGAGAGCATGAGCCGCGAAGCCTCTTCCACACTGGAACTTGCCTCCGACGGCGCAGCGCGTGTGCGGGCGATTGTGGCAAATTTGCAGGGCTTCACAAAACATCAAGAACACGCTGGCAAAATGGGCAATCTGGCGGACGAGATACGCTCGACTGTCGCGCTCTTTCGTTTGCAATTTAAGAATGTTGCTCTTGAACTCTCAATGCCTGATGAAATATCCTTTGCAGGGAATTTCGGTGAACTGAACCAAGTATTTTTGAACTTGCTTGTCAATGCTGCACAAGCAGGTGCAACTGCCATTTGGATTGGCGCGGAAATTTCTTCTAGCCATGTATTGGTGAGATTTGCTGACAATGGCGGTGGAATTTCGGAGTCGGCGAAACAGAAAATATTTGAACCGTTTTTCTCCACCAAAGGCGAAGGCAATAGCGGTTTGGGCTTGAGCATCTCGAAGCAAATCGTGGAGCGGCATGGCGGCATGATTCGCTGTGAAAGCCAGATTGAAAGCGGTACGACGTTTATCATAGAATTACCCAAATCATTGCCAATTATTCAACCATCATCACCCGTTCAGATATGACACCGTTCCATACACTTCTTGCACCATACAGCCTAGAAGCAATTCCAGAGCGGTATCGAATGGAGTTTTGGCAAGAAATAACCGTCGTCAATATGCGGCGAATTCGGACGATGTTGTTTTTTGCTGTTGCCGCTTGCGCCGCATTGGTCTATGGCATGAACATTCGGAATGTACTGCATCTTTCGGAAGCAGACAATCGCATTGTGCTCGTGATGCACCTTGTGTTGCTGGTCTTGATACTCACGTTGACGGTATTGGTCGTTATGCGACCAGTGCGCTCGCCGGAAGATTTGACGAACTACCACCGATATTTGATGAATATTTTTGCTGGTGCGATTATTCTCGCGCCGCAAGCATTGATTTATGCCATCATTGTCACCAAAGGGCATCCTATTTTCTTTTTTGCGGCGGTCGTGATTTGGTATTCGTCGTTGCTTGTGCCGCCGCGCACATCGGTATTCATTCTCACGCCGCTCCTTTTCGGCTTGCTGACACAACTGGCGATATTTTCACCGCCTCTGGCGGAAGAAAGCCAATTCCCTATCGAAGCCTTGATATTCTCGGTAGCCGTCACCATTGCCCTGATTATTTCGAGCGCATTTCTCTTTCGTAGCACCGTCGAAGGATTTTTGCAACGCAAGGCAGTGGAGGAGGAGCGAAATCGGGTTGCGGGGCTGAATGCCGAGCTTGGTGCGGCGTATGTAGAGACCGATACGATGAATCAAGAACTCACACAGCGCCAAGAAATTCTCGAAGAACAGGCAATGGAAATTGAAATTATCAATACCAAACTCCACGAACAAAACGAGGTTTTGCTTGCCCTGAATGAAGAAAAAAATGAGATTTTGGGTATTGTTTCCCATGACCTCAAAAACCCAATTTCTGCTGTTCGGGGTCTAGCGGAGATATTGGAAAAGGAACTATTAGCGCCGGAACAGACCAACGAGATTATTCGCCATATCGCCGACAACGCCGACCGTATGTTGGCGCTCGTGAAAAATCTTTTGGATGTGAATCAGTTGGAATCCGGCGCACGGCAGTTTCAGCGTGTGGAGTTCGATGTAGAGCCACTTGTTGGCAAGATTATCAAGGAATATCAGATTGCCGCCAAAGCAAAAAATATTCGTTTGGAATATTCCGCCGAAACCGCACCCAATCTGGTTTGCGCCGATGAGCAGGCAGTCAGGCAAGTTCTCGATAATCTCGTTTCCAATGCCCTTAAATACTCGCCGCATGGGAAGAGTGTTGTTGTCTGCATTAGAGGTCACTCGCCATTAGCCATTGGTCATTCGTCAGGCGACAGCGATAGCACCAATGTACCAATGACCAATGTACCAATGCCTAGTGACCACTTCCTCCGCATCGAAGTTCGGGACGAGGGACCCGGGATTTCGCCGCAAGACAGGAAAAAACTTTTTGGCAAATTTGCCCGTCTTTCTGCCCGTCCGACGGGCGGCGAACACAGTACGGGACTGGGTTTGAGTATTGTCAAAACGATGGTCGAAGCAATGAATG
>JAAFHM010000447.1 GCA_013298375.1 Ignavibacteria bacterium
CGAGGATTGAGGCTTCAGAGCGCTTGATGCGCTCGTAGAGCCGACGAGGTTGGGGTGATTTGTGTTTCATCGTTCACAAAAATACCACGCTTTTGCCAAAACAGCTAATTTGTATAATGTCTATTAGCAACTTGCCAAAGTAAAATTAATCAAGAAGCCGTTTTGTGCGAACCATGCGAAGTACAGCGTACAGCAGCAATCCTACGGGACCCGCCATAAACGTTGCAAACAGGCATGGGATCACCAGCCAATGCAAAATGCCGTTTGCTTGGGCATCCTGTACCTCCCATGCGCCAATAAATAGGTCAAATGCCAAATAATGCACCCAGCCAACCAGCATCACAACAGGGTTTTGAAATGCTGTGGAAATGTTGGCAATGGACATTCCGCCGCCGCCATTGATGGTCGCAAAATTGGTAAAAAACAGCAATGCGTAAGCCAGCGCCAGCACTAACACATTGCCGGACAGAACAATGCGCCGCGTGTACCTCCAGCGCGGCAAAACAGCAAGAAAAAGCCAACCAAGCATAGCGAATACATTCGCCGCCTGAAAAAGAGCGTCGTGCGTCATATCAATCTCCCTTATGAACAAAGTATTGCAAAAAATAATATCACGTGGCGAACATTATGCCAATCGTGTGAGGAATTTAGAAGTGGAGAGCGATAGAAATTACCATGACCGTCAAGAATCGTGGAGGGGTGTTGTGAGTTGTGCTGGTGCAAATTACGAATACTTTGGAAAATGACGATATTCAAAAAGCCTTTGTCGGTGATACAGCAACACTTTTTTATCGCTTTCGCGGGAGACTTTTTTGGAAAGTCTGGCAAAAAGTTCGCAAAAAAATGTATTTTGGCGTGTTTAGAATCTATCCAACAACCAAGATACTTACGCGAATTTTTTTATTTTTATCGAAACACGTGAATACGACTTTTTCCGCCGCACAACATACCATTGCCGAACTTCTGGCAACCGCATACACACTGCTTCCGAACAACGACAAACGTAGCGCAGAGCATTTGGGACGCATCGGTATAGAACTCGAAAGCCGCTCCCGTTTGCCACACGCCCGCGTGATATTGGAACGCGCCTTGCAAATTGACCCTCTTGGTCATCCCGAATGGTACTTAGCACTTGCTTTTGCACACTTCCGCGAGGTTGCGGGAAATTTTGCTGCCGACGGTGAGCGAATTATGGTGGACGGCATTGAGGAAACGGATTCAGATTATCTGAAAGCCTCGTATTTGTCAATGTTGGAAGGCGGAGATAGTACAGAAATTGACGAAATGATTGCGTATTTGGCGGCATCGGAAGATATTGCCGTGCGGTTTGCGCTCGGACACTCGTTACTCTGGCGAGGCGAGCCGGAACGCGCTTATTCGCTGCTTTGCGAAGCGGTCATGGGCTTGGGCGAGGAAGAAATTGCCCTTGGGCTCGACTCTTACTGCGGGGCGCTTAACTGGATGCGTGGTCAAGGCATGGCGATTGACCTGCACAACGAGGTTTTGCCGTATTTGGAGCGCCTTATTCGCTTTTCGCCAACAACCTACAACTACCGCGCTTTGAAAATTCAGATGTATCAAACACTCAAAGACTATCAACAAGTTCGGAATGTTGCCTTGGAGACGCTTACGGTTTTTCCCGACGAAGAAACCACGATGGTCGCGCTTGGGTCGGCATCGGAGAAATTGGGTGACGATACTCGTGCTGTTCTCTGGTATAACCGCGCCATTGGTGCAAAACCAAGCTATGCACGCGCCAGGGTCATGCTCGGCAAAGTCTATGAGCGGCTTGGCAATATGGATGCGGCGGAGCAGGTTTTTCGAGAAATCGGTACGGCATATCCCGAATATTATTTGGGAAAGCTGGAAATTGCGTATTTTCTGCGGCGCTTGGGCAAACATAGCGAAGCAGCATCGCTGTTCCGCTTTGCCTACGACCATCTGAAAACCTTCGAGAAAGCTAACGTTGAGCAGCATCCGGACGGTAAACTTTTCATGGCAGATATGTTCCGCATGGACTTGCCGATTTTGGTAAATTAACCGTTTATCTCGCCTTCGCTATCATCAATATTATGGCTCCAGATTCCGGCATAGTGCTTTTAGCTTCACCAACGCTGCTTGATGCGAATTTCAAGCGAGCGGTGGTGTTCTTGGCGCAGCATACAGACGAAGGAGCGCTGGGCTATGTTTTGAATCGCCCGCTTTCGGCAACACTTGCTGAAGTCGTGCCGGATTTGTATGGTTTCGATGCGCCCTTGTATTGGGGCGGTCCTTGTCAGAATGACACGCTGCATTGCATTCACAACGTCGGAACACACATTCCGGGTGCAGCGGAAATCACGGACGGCGTATATTGGGGCGGCGATTTCGATGCGATTCGCAACTTGATTATTGCTGGAGCAGCATCGGCAGAGGATTTTCGTTTTTTTATCGGCTATGCTGGTTGGGGCGACGGTCAGCTAGAAAAAGAAATCAAGGAACAATCGTGGTTACTGACGACCTCTTCGCAGCGCATTGTCTTTCCCGATTCGGTAAAAAATCTTTGGACGCGTACTCTTAAAGGCATGGGTGGCGAATACCATATCCTTGCCAGTACGCCGGAACATCCGTCGTTGAATTAGTGTTTTCCAACATCTTTTTCGTAGAATCTTCCAAGAGTAAAAAACGTTTGTGTGTTATTTTTAGTGCGGTTATTGGTTGTCGCCGCACGAACCTTCATCATTCCTTGACAGCCGACCAATCTTATTCCTCGAACCGCTATGATTATTGGAGTTCCCAAAGAGATAAAATCCTACGAAAATCGCGTGGGTCTTGTTCCATCCGGTGTGGAGGTGCTGAAACAGCATGGTCATACCGTTTATATCGAAGCCAATGCCGGCAAAGGTAGTGGTTTTCCCGATGAAGCCTACGTCAAAGTTGGTGCGGAAATTCTGCCGACCGCGAAAGATATTTACGACAAATCCGAGATGATTGTCAAGGTCAAAGAGCCGATAGAGCCGGAGTATGCGCTTATCCGCGAAGGGCAGATTTTGTTCACGTATTTCCACTTTGCTGCTGCGAGAGACTTGACCGAAGCCATGGTCAAAAGCAAGAGCATCTGCATTGCTTACGAGACCGTACAACGCACCGATGGTTCACTTCCGCTCTTGATTCCCATGAGCGAGGTTGCAGGACGCATGGCTGCTCACGAAGGCTCGAAATATTTGGAACGTGCTATGGGCGGACGGGGAATTTTGCTTGGTGGTGTGCCAGGTACGCCTCCAGCAAATGTGGTTGTACTAGGTGGCGGCATCGTCGGCACAAATGCAGCGAAAATCGCGGCAGGCTTGGGCGCACGAGTCTTTATTTTGGACACCAATTTATACCGCTTGCGCTATTTGGACGATGTTATGCCGAAAAACGTTGTGACACTCATGTCGAATCCCGCCACTATACGCGAAGTTTCGCACGAAGCCGATTTGATTATTGGTGGCGTACTGATTCCGGGCGCACTTGCACCGAAATTGATTACTCGCGCTATGCTCAAAGACATGAAAGAAGGCGCAGTGATGGTAGATGTGGCGATTGACCAAGGCGGCTGCTTTGAAACAAGCAAAGCCACAACGCATGAAAACCCAACCTACGTGATTGATGGCGTACTACATTACTGCGTAGCAAATATGCCCGGCGCAGTCCCATTCACCTCGACCATCGCACTGACAAACGCAACATTCCCCTACGCGCTTCAACTCGCCAACAAAGGCTACAAAAAAGCTATTAGCGAAAGCCAAGAATTGCGCTTGGGATTGAATGTCTATCACGGAACTATCACTTACGGTGCGGTCGCTGAGGCATTTGGTCTGCCTTGGGAAGAGTCCACGAAGTTTATTCCGTAACCCACACAAGGAGCTTCTCGCAGAAAGCAAAACAGGCAGAGCGCCAATCTAAGCGCTCTGCCTGTTTTTTTTATTGAAAACTTCTCTCTTGTGCTTATCGGCGATAGCCGCCACCGTTTCCACTATCGCCGTCACGGACGCAATAGCCTCCTTCGATTCGGAGCGAAAGCCTCGTTTTTATGCCTATACCCTAATACCGTTTTGATAATAATTTCGTTATCTTGCAGAATAAAACCAACAATTTTTACAGTATTGATTCCTTGTATGTACCGTACCGACTACGTTTCTGCAATTACAGAAGATGCTGATACTCTTTTC
>JAAFHM010000332.1 GCA_013298375.1 Ignavibacteria bacterium
TTCTTTCTCGGCGTTCTCCGGCAGCGTATCTAGGACGTATTGCACCGGGACGGTCTCTAAGCCAAGTTCAATCGCTACGCGCAAACGGTTATGCCCTGCAAGCAAAACACCGTCACGTTTCGCCAAAAGCGGAACAATAATCCCCCGCGCACGAACATCATCGCGGAGTTTCGCAAAATAATCATCGCTTTCTTCTCGGAAAAAATCGCTGTTCAGGGGATTAACCTTGAGTTTGGCGGGAAGAGTATGCTGGACATCGGAAAGGCGCGTTCCTTGAATTTCGACTTTTTTTGTTTCCATCCAAGAAAGAGGATTGTTTTGTAGTCTGGGTTTCTTGACACTCATAGTCATCGGGCGAAAGTGAAGAGTAGAATTGTTAGTTGAAGAGAGGGAAATACTTGAAAATTTCACCGAATAACCCTATCGAATAATTTTCTTAACAATAGCTTTGGCAATTTCATCGTACTGCTCCGCTGCCTTGCTTGTGGGTTTGTAATCAAAAATACTCTTTCCTGCGGAAGCAGCCTCAACAAGCGCAATAGCCTCGCTGATTTGTGTAGGAAATAATTCGCCGGAAAAGCGCTCTTCTAAAGCCTGTAATGCTTCGCAGTGCATACCCTTGCGCTTATCAAACATTGTTGCAATTACGCCCGAAATTGTCAACTGGGGATTCGTCCGTTTCTGCACAATACTAATAATTTCATAGAGTTTTGCCAGTCCTTGCAAGGCAAAAAATTCCGTTTGAACAACGATGCAAACATCGGTCGAGGCAGTAAAAGCATTCACGGTCAGAACACCAAGGCTCGGTGGAGTGTCAATCAAAATTGCATCATAATCCTGAATGCTATCCAGTGCCTCGCGTAAAATAAATTCCCGCCCCGTGATTCCTTGTAGTTCCGCTTCAATATTGGTGACATCTAGTGAAGAGGGTAGTAAATGGAGGTTTTGTGACAAGGACATAATTGCTTCGGATATTGTCGAAGCACCCTTCAAAACCTCATACATGGTATGCTCCGGGCGTTCGTAAATCCCAAAGTGCGAGGTGAGATTAGTTTGGGGATCCATGTCAATCATTAAAACACGTTTTTTGTAACGGTGGGCGAGTGCGTAGCCAATATTTGCGACGGTTGTTGTTTTTCCTACACCGCCTTTGTGATTCGCAAAGGTAATAATATTCATGCACTTCGTAAGAATACTGGAACAAAAGGTATTATTTTTCGTTGGAAAATTACAAAAATAATTACCAAGAGTGGCATCTTTTCTTTTGTTCTAAGTCCAAAAGGCTTGTTTTGCTGCATTTTCAATGCTATTTTACCACGAATTTCTTTGCTTTTTTTTACCCGAATGACCATGCTCACATCGCAAAAACATCTTTTTTCACTTCCAGATTCCGTCCACTACTTGAATTGCGCCTATATGTCGCCGCTTCTCAAAAGCGTTGAAGAGGCTGGCTTTCGCGGTGTTGCACAAAAACGTTTGCCCTATTTACTCAGTACTGACGATTTCTTTGCCCCTCCCGCCGAGGTGAGAGCGTTGTTTGCACGACTCATAAATGCGCCAAGCGCTGGAAACGTGACGTTGATTCCTTCGGTTTCCTACGGAATGGCGATTGTTGCCAAAAACCTTGTTGCAGAGTCTGGGCAAAATATTGTGACTGTTTCGGGCGAGTTTCCCAGCAATGTTTATGCGTGGAAAGAACATTGCGATAATGGCGTAGAAATGCGATTTGTTGCCCCGCCAACAACATGGGGAAATACAATACTTGGCAACCCTGATTTTGATAGTGAATACTCCGAAACGCGAGGAGAGCGCTGGAATGATATGATTTTGGAAGCGATTAACGAAAACACGGCTCTTGTGGTACTTTGCCCAAATCACTGGGCTGACGGAACACTATTCGATATTGAAATCATTGGCAATGCCGCACGTTCGGTCGGTGCGATGTTTGTTGTTGATGGTACTCAGTCCATAGGGGCGTTGCCTTTCGATGTACAACAGATTCAACCCGATGCACTTATCTGTGCTTCCTATAAGTGCATGATGGGAGCATACTCAATAGGGTGCGCATATTGGGGCGAGCGTTTTGCTTATGGGAAGCCGATTGAAGAAACGTGGATTGGACGTATCGGTAGCGATGATTTTAGAAATTTAGTTCAATATGAGAATCGTTATCAAACAGGCATGATTCGGTTTACTATGGGTGAGCAGAGTAATTTCGTGCTTATTCCAATGCTTCACGCTGCGCTGACGCAGCTTCTAGAATGGCAGCCGGAGCGTATTCAGGAATACTGTGCCAATCTGAATACACCATTAGTGGAATTCTGTCAGCGCGAGGGCTTTTGGATTGAAGAGCAGCATTGGCGAACCGAGCATCTTTTCGGTATTCGTATCCCGCACGAACTTTCGATTGAAAAACTCCAAGCCGCACTGTCGCGTCGGCAGGTTTTTGTTTCTCTGCGCGGCGAATCCATTCGTGTTGCGCCGAGTGTGTACAATACGCCCGATGACATTACTGCTTTGATTGAGGCTCTTCACGAAGCTCTTCATTGAAGCGTTGAAGAGTAAAACGGAACGTTCCGTTTTACTCTTTGAGGTTGTTTTTTTGAAAAAATTCCTATCATTCACACAATAGAAAAATTATGATTACGATTGATTGCCAAGGTAAAAAAGCACTCGTCTGTGGCAGCACGCAGGGGATTGGTAAGGCTATTGCGGTTAGGCTTGCCGAGTCAGGAGCTACCATCACACTTGCTGCACGGAATGAAGATTCTCTCAAAGCAGTGTGTGAAGAGTTACCGTGTCCGGCACAGCAACAGCATGATTATATTATTGCGGATTTTAGCGTTGCCTCTCACGTAAAAGCATCTATTGAAGATTATTTGCAAGCACACAAGGAGCCGTTTCACATTCTCGTCAATAACACCGGAGGTCCCCCGCCGGGCGCAATTCATCAGGCTCAGGCGGAAGATTTTATAGCAGCAATTTCGCAGCATCTTCTTTGCAATCACTATCTTGTGCAAGCGCTTTTGCCCGCAATGAAGGAGGCTCATTACGGGCGCATCATCAATATCATATCGACTTCTGTCAAGCAACCCATTCCGAATTTAGGGGTCTCCAATACAACACGAGGTGCGGTTTCCAGTTGGGCAAAAACATTATCCTTTGAAGTTGCAAAGTTCGGCATTACGGTTAATAATATTTTGCCGGGATATATCACCACCTCTCGCTTAGAATCCCTTGTTCAAGGAACAGCAACCGCGCAGCAAAAGTCTGCCGATGAAACACGTGCAGCCATGATAGCAACTATTCCCGCAGGTCATTTTGGTTCGCCGGAGGATTTAGCAAATGTCGCTGTTTTTCTTGCTTCACCTTTGTCCGCGTACATCAACGGAACGAGCATTGCGGTTGATGGTGGTCGTACTACGGCGCTATAAGCCCGTGGGCAGATTGAGTATTTTTAACTGAGCAATACGTTCATCATGTCTTCGCTCTACCGAACAATAACCATTGGTATTGTGAGTTCATGCCGCACTGGAGAAATAGTTGCTCCAAAAAACACGTCAAGAAGCCCCCGATGCCCATGACCACCCATGACAAGTAACTCGACATCATGTTCTTTGGCAAGGCTAATAATTGCTTTGGGAACATCGCCAAAACCAAGGAAACAGCGTGTTTCAACGCCTTGCGCACAGAGAGCATCCGCAACTCGCCGTAAATGCAGTTCATCTTCCCGTGCCTCAGCATCGTATGTCGCCCATCCATGGACAACGCCACCAGCACCTTCAACGACGTGAAATAAATACAGTACCGCGCCATGCTGACGTGCTATGGATGTCGCTTCACTGAGGACTTTTCTATCGCTATTCGAGAATGCTATTGTTACGCCAATTCGGGCGTAATTCCGTTCATCTAGTTGCAGAGGCGCACCTTCTTCTAGCATGGTATAAATGGACTTACGCTTTTGCCCACGTATGGTTCTGTCCACAAATGGCTTGATGGTGATGTATGCTAAAAGAATAAACAATAATGCTGCTCCTAGGCTAATTCCAACACGAAGTAGTAGCGAAGGCGATGTGGCAAGCGCCTCACCGACTTTATCTATGACAAGTTTGACATTCAATGCCACGATGATGCTGGCAACAATCCATGATAGAGCAACAACCCAGCGTTTGTTGGCAAATTCGCCCATAATTCGCTTGTCCGCTGTGAAATGAATGAGCGGAATGATGGCAAAGGGAAGCTGCAAACTGAGCACCACTTGGCTTACAATGAGGAGTTGATACGTGCCAGTTTCTCCCATCGTTAGCAATACCCAGACCGCCGGAACAAGAGCAACCATGCGGGTTAGCAGTCTTCGCATAAATGGACGCATTTTGAAATGTAAAAAGCCTTCCATGATGATTTGCCCAGCCAGTGTTCCTGTAAGTGTGGATGATTGCCCCGCTGCCAAAAGTGCGATGGCAAAAAGCGTTCCTGCAATAGTCGTTCCCAGAAGTGGTGAAATAAGCTGGTGTGCCTGCTGCAGTTCCGTAACGACAATACCATTTTTATAGAAGGTTGAAGCTGCAAGAACAAGAATTGCGGCATTGACGAAGAAAGCAGCATTGAGCGCAATAACGGAGTCAATAAAGTTAAATTTTACTGCCGATTTCTTTCCTTCGGATGTAGGCGAAAATGCCCGTGTTTGAACGAGCGAGGAGTGGAGATAGAGATTGTGCGGCATAACGGTTGCGCCAATGATACCAATCGCCACAAAAAGCGCTCCCTCCGGCAATGACGGTGCTAAACCTTTTCCTATCAAAGCAATATCGGGTTTCGATAGGAGTAATTCGATGAAAAAGCATCCGCCAATCGTAACGACGAGGGTGATGATAAATGCTTCAAATTTTCGCACGCCAAGGTTTTGAATGAGAAGCAGTAAAAACGTATCAAACCCAGCAATTACCACGCCCCACAAGACAGGCAGATGAAAAAGAAGATTGATGCCAATCGCCGTACCAAGCACTTCTGCCAAATCACACGCCGCAATAGCAATTTCTGCTAAAAACCAAAGACAATACGCTATCGGTGCAGGGTAATTATCGCGGCAGGCTTGCGCTAAATCGCGTCCGGTTGCTATGCCCAATCGCGCTGAGAGTGTTTGCAATAAAACTGCCATAAGATTGGACATAAGCAAAACCCAAACAAGCGCATAGCCAAATCGTGCGCCACCTTCGAGGTCTGTTGCCCAATTTCCCGGATCCATATAGCCAACGCTCACCAGATATGCTGGTCCAAAAAAAGCAAACATCCGCTTTATGCGGCTCACATTTTGCGGTATAACAACGGTTTGATGGATGTTTGAGAGGGATTTTTGTTCATGCTCTGGTATAGTACTTTTCATAATTCACGGTGAACCGTTAGACTAAAAATATTTTTAGCCTAATCTAAAAAAATAATTACTCACAGCAAAGAAATACTACGGAAACAGCACGACAATCACGAGAAAATAGAATAATCGCCTGTCAAACAAATTTTGACGAGCTCCGTTTTTAGGCAAATTCAGGGTGAAGACCGCTTCAAAATGGCTATTATTTCTATTTATCCCACCAAACAGGCGCAGTCATTTTCT
>JAAFHM010000139.1 GCA_013298375.1 Ignavibacteria bacterium
GCTTCTTGGAGTGAGAGTTTCGGCATGAGAAAGAGCGAAAATAATGATGAAATAGTGCTTGGCTAGAAGAACAAATTTCCGTATTATCAGCCCTTTTTCCTACCTTTTTCATGCGATTGCCCTACCACAAATGATTTATTCCTTGCAAATCAGAAAAAAAGCATTATATTTGCCCGTCTTACTTCAGCAAATGCAGCATTTCTGTTGCACCTCCGGGCAGCCGCTCTCAACGTCTTTACGCGCCAACGCCTGCATGAGCTCTTTCCAATAACCGAAAAAAACACTGCACCTTTGAGCAGTCTGCTCTTGCAGTCCATACTGCGCCTGTTGATTCAATCCTAATCGCCTTATTCTTCCCCAAGTCGGTTTTTTTTGACGTTTGAAACCCTTCTCTCATGTTCGATACCCTACCGTATCGGCTTACGTGTGCGATTGTTTGTTGGTGTTCAAAGTATTCTGCTCTTCATCCTGACTAAATCCTTCCTTCTCTTTTTATTTTCTCTCATATAGGTCGTTTCATGCCACAAC
This sequence comes from Ignavibacteria bacterium, assembly GCA_013298375.1. Classification (GTDB taxonomy): domain Bacteria; phylum Bacteroidota; class Ignavibacteria; order Kapaibacteriales; family UBA4661; genus PH2015. The sequence goes on from JAAFHM010000139.1 coordinate 529, forward strand.
CGCAACAACAGTTTGCCGATATTAACCCCGCGCATCTTGATATTGGTGATTTGCAAACCAAGAAAATTGCAGAGCTTACACGGATTGCCATCCAACTCGGCATACCCAATTTTACCGACTTGCGCAAGCAAGACCTCATTTTCAAAATCACCGAAGCCGCCGCCGCTATGCAGGCGCAGCAATTCGACCCTTCCAATGGTATGACCTTCAATGAAGGCGTACTGGAGGTTTTGCCGGATGCCTACGGTTTTCTGCGCTCGCCGCACTACAACTATTTGCCTTCCCCCGATGATATTTACGTTTCTCCGTCGCAAATAAAACGTTTTGGCTTGCGCACCGGCGATACCGTTACGGGGCAAGTGCGTCCGCCAAAAGAGGGGGAGCGATTTTTTGCGTTGCTCAAAGTTGACCGCGTGAATTATGTTGACCCCGAAGTCATGCGCGACCGCACGATTTTCGACAATCTTACGCCGATTTACCCGCAAAAGCGCTTCAAGCTGGAAACCACACCGGGCGAACTGGATATGCGGATTATTGATATGCTTTGTCCGATTGGCAAAGGGCAGCGCGGGTTGATTGTATCGCCACCGAAATCCGGTAAAACGGTGCTGTTACAGAAAATTGCCAATAGCATTGCGCGGAATCACCCGGAAGTAAAACTTATCGTACTGCTGATTGACGAGCGCCCGGAGGAAGTCACCGATATGCAGCAATCCGTCAAGGCAGAAGTGATTGCCTCGACTTTCGATGAGCCACCTGAGCGCCACGTGCAGGTTGCCGAGATGGTGATGGAAAAAGCAAAACGCCTTGTCGAAGCGCGTCAGGATGTGGTCGTATTGCTGGATTCGATTACTCGTCTGGCACGGGCGCACAATACCGTTATTCCTCACTCTGGCAAGATTCTGTCGGGCGGTGTGGATGCCAACGCCCTGCATAAGCCAAAGCGCTTTTTCGGTGCAGCGCGGAATGTTGATGAAGGCGGCTCTTTTACGATTATCGCCACTGCCCTCGTGGACACTGGCAGTCGTATGGACGAGGTGATTTTTGAAGAATTTAAAGGTACGGGCAATTTGGAACTTGTGCTTGACCGCAAACTTGCCGAGCGCCGTATTTATCCCGCTATTGATGTGAATCGCTCCGGCACACGCCGCGAAGAACTTCTTTTGTCGCCACCGGAACTTAATCGGATTTGGATTTTGCGCAAATTACTGAATGAGTACAGCCCTGCCGAAGCAATTGAATTACTGCAAGACCGCTTAAAATCAACGCGGAGCAATGTAGAATTTTTAGGTGGGATGAGTAGCTAAAAAAGTTTTACATTGCAGAATGTTCCGTTGAAAATACTGCCAACATTCTTTTACGCCGATGGGCATACGACGTTTATACCTTCCAATTTCTGCGCTATTCTGGCTCCTTGTGTGCCAGTTTGCGGCATACAGTCTGTCGGCGCAAAATAAGGCTGTTATTGACAGTTTGAAGCGCGAACTTTCCACCGTGCAGGGCGAAAAGCGTGTCCAGACTCTCAACAGTCTGTGCTGGGAATATCGCACCTTCGACCAAAACAGGGCGATTGAATATGGCTTGCAGGCGCTTGGTCTGGCAGAGCAGTTACAATTCAAACGCGGCATGGCAAGTGCGCTGAACAATCTTGGTATCGTCTATAGGCGGCGTGGCAACTACCCGCAAGCCCTAGACTACCATCTCAAAGCGCTGAAAATAAGCGAAGAAAATAAAGATTCTGCCGATATCGGTCAAGCGCTCAACCGCATTGGCTTGATTTATCAAGGGCAGGGGAATTTCTCGTCGGCACTGGAGTATTTTCAGCGTTCACGCGAAGTGTATAGCAAAACAGGGGAACTGCATGGCGTTGGGAATGCGATGACCAATATCGGTGAAATTTATTCGCGCCAAGCCAATTATTCCCTCGCATTGGAGTATCTGGTAAAAAGTCAGGCAATCCACGAGGAGACTAACTACTTGGACGGTGTTGCCGAATCGGGTCTGGAAATTGGTATGGTCTATGGCAAACAGGGAAATACCACGTTGGCACTGGAGTATTTTCAGCAAGCCTTGAAAATATATGAACGCTCTGGCAATCGTTCAGGAATTGCACAAACACTGAGTGCTATCGGCGCGGTCTATGCACAGACAGGCAGTCTGCGGCAAGCAGAAGACTACGCAATGCGCTCCTATACCTTCGCCAGCGAAATCGGCGAAATTGAATGGATGAAGCAAGCCAGTAAGACGCTTTCGACGATATTCACGGCGAAAAAAGACTTCCGCACGGCACTAGAATACCAGCTCACCTACTCGCGCTTGAAAGACTCCACCACAGGCGAAGAAAGCGTGCGGAAAATCGCTGATTTAGAAGCCATGCTCGCTTCCGAAAAACGCCAAGCACAAATCGAACTCCTCACCAAAGAAAGCGAGATACAACAGCTTATCCGTAATAGCTTGGCGGTGGGATTGGTGCTGGTATTTGTGATTGCGTATGTTCTTTTTCGTAGTAATCATCAGCAAAAGAAGGCAAATCAGTTGCTTTCGCGGCAGAATGAGGAAATTTTACGTCAGCAAAAAATGTTGGAAGAGCAGGCAAGCGAAATTCAACTGGCAAATACCGAACTCCACGAAGCAAATATCAATTTGAAACGCCAACAAGACGTGTTGGAAGAGCAGACGCGGGAAATTGAACTTGCCAATAATGAGCTTCTTGAATTGAACGTCAATCTCGAACACAACCAAAAAATTCTCGGTGACCAAGCCAGCCAAATCGAACTTGCCAATAATGAACTACAAGAGCGCAATACTCAGCTCAAAGCAGTAAATGAGCAAATGAACGAGTTTTTGGGCATTGCAGCGCACGACCTCAAAAACCCTCTTGCTTCGATTGTCATGTCCTCAAGCGCTATTCGGCGCTACTACGGCGACCGCATGAGCAAAGAAGAAATGCTGGATAATTTGGCGGGTATTGAGATTGTTGCTGAACGGATGAGGCTTATCATTCACAATCTTTTGGAATTGAACAGCATTGAATCGGGGAATTTGCGTGTTGCTTCCGAGCCTGTGTCTCCGGGGGAAATCATGGAAAAAGTTGTCGAGGATTGGTCGCCAAAAGCAGCCAATAAAAATATTACGATTCGCTTCGACAATCAAGCCCCAGACAAATTCTTTATGGGGGACCCGAATATTCTCTATCAAATTTTGGAAAATCTTGTGTCGAACGCGGTGAAATACTCACCGTCTATGCGGTCAGTCTGGGTGCGGGTTGTAGCTTCGGAGGTCTCGGCATTAGGTGGTTCGCCACAAAATGGCATTCAGCATTATATCCGCATGGAAATTCAGGATGAAGGACCGGGACTGAGCGCCGATGATAAATCCAAGCTCTTCAGCAAATTTGCCCGCCTTTCGGCGCAACCAACGGGCGGCGAACACTCAACAGGTCTAGGACTTTCGATTGTCAAAAAACTCGTTGAGGCGATGCATGGACGGGTTTGGTGCGAAAGCAAACTCGGCAAAGGTTCAACCTTTATTGTGGAAATGCCTGTGGCATCGGTGTAAAAGCGTGAGAATGACCTCGTTTACAGCAGCAATGTTTGCTACTTTCTCATCCGACTGCTCTGATTTTGCCATAGACCATTTTTTACCATTGTTTGAAAGATTTTTTGTATTTTAGCGGTTCCATCGAACAACACTGCCGTCATTACTCCCCCAATTATTTTTGCATGAAGCATTAGGCTACGCCGTACAAATGCGTTCTTTTTGGAGCTTGCGAGGTATGCACTCCTCTCGCCCGCTCTCTTGTTCCACTTCATTCTTTTTACTCTATGACGAATCATCTGCGTGGCGCTTTCCGCCTTGCGGCGTTGGCTCTTGGCGCAATAATGGTGTTGGCTATTAACTCTCTCTCTTTGAAGGCACAAGTGCGGGTGAGCGCTTGGCAAACATATTCCTCGTTGCTCAATGTTCGTGCGACGGCAAGCGACCGCTCTGGCAAACTCTGGGCTGCTACTTCGGGTGGTGTCTTTTCCTACGACCTCCGAACGCGCTCTACACAAGAATTTCGGAATATCAACGCGCTCTACGGGCTGGATATTACGGCTCTTGCTGTGAGTGCCGATGGCACGGTCTATGCGGGCGGTTTCAATGGTGCGCTGAATATTTATGATGGCAAAAATTGGAGTACCATCACCGATATTCTCACGGCTACCCTGTCGCGGAAGCAACTCAATAGCTTCCTTTTTCAAAACGACCTTGTGTTTATTGGTGGCGATTTTGGCTTGACGGTTTTCGATTCGCGGCGGCGTGTTTTTACGGAAACAATCCAACGCTTCAGCACCCTTCAGCCCGGAAGTGCCGTCAAACAACTGCTTCTGGCGCAAGGAAGAATTTGGGCAGCCACCGAAAATGGTGTAGTCTCTGCACCAGTCGGACTGAGTTCTTATGCCAATCCTTCTTCATGGACGATTCATCCCACGGCAGCTACCGGGGGCATTGCCGCCATTGCCGAAGTGCAGGGCGTGATGTATGCTGCGCAAAATCAGGCGCTTTGGCGTATGGCAAATAATCGTTTTGAGTCCGTTGTGGCGACATTTTCCGAGCCAATCAAAAGTTTGGCAAGTGTCGAAGGTCGTCTGTTTATTGCCACACAAGGAGCGCTGTGGAATATTGCCAAAGAGCAGCAGAACCAAGGCACTCTTGCAATCAACTCCCTCACAACTATTGATAGTGCCGGGCAGCAGCGCCTTTCGGTCAATACGCTTCAAGGCTTTGCACTTTGGACAAATGCTCAATCCTCATTCATTCGTATCAGTTCTCCGATTGACAATCGCTTCCGCTCCATTGCGGTTGACACCAAGGGCGGCGTATGGTGTGTTTCCGGTTCAGGAAATGCCTCTGCAATTCCGAATGATGGTACGGCAACGGGTATCTCCGTCTTGCGGGATTCCGTCTGGCGTACGTTCACAGCGCAGACACACCCTGCAATGCGCTCCAATGCGTATTACCAAGTAGATGCGCAGCCAAATGGTACAGTTTGGGCAGCAAGTTATGGTGCTGGAACGCTTCTAATAGAGCCGGATTCTAATTTTCGACTGACGAATTTTAATACAGGAAACACGCTCATTCTTCCTTCGGCAGGAACGGATTTTTCCGTTTTGGGGCAAGTACAGACCGACACACGCACAGGAACAGCGTGGTTCCCAAATTTTCAAACCGGAGGCGACCAAGTAATTATCGCCCGCACCGCACAAGGCGCATTTCGTGCATTCTCGCGCCCTCTATCCGAAAAACGCTATCATTTCTCGGCAGTTGACCGTTCCGGTACAAAGTGGTTCTGCACATGGCGCGGAACACAAATGCTGGCGTTTAATGAGCGCGGAACGCTCGATAATACCACCGACGACCTTTGGTACAACTTGCCCAGCGATTCTCCTTTGAATGAAGGACAAAGTTGCATTGCGGTTGATAAAGAGGACAGAATATGGATTGGCACACAACGGGCAATGTACACGATTATCAATCCGGGAGCTATTTTGCCACAGCCGCCCACCCAAAAATTAATTGTTGACAAGCCCCGCAAACTTATTGATCAGACCTATAATGCTGTCGCCGTTGATGCGCTCAATTACAAGTGGTTCGGCACCAACAATGGCGTAATTGTTTATGACAGCATCCGCGACTCTATTCTTGCCCGTTTTAATACTGACAACTCGCAATTAGCAAGCAATGTCGTCCTTTCGATAGCGATTGACAACAATAGCGGCAAAATTTACTTCGGCACGGACAACGGTTTATCAGTCGCCACGACGCTTTCTATCCGCCCAAACACCGATTTTGCGGCAATGCGCTGCTATCCCCAACCGTTTATTCCGACACAGGACAACGAACTGGTCATTGATGGTTTGGCAGAAGGAACGCAGGTCAAAATTTCAACGGTTGATGGGCTTTTGGTGCGGACATTTGCCACAACGAACTCGCGGACGGTTGTTTGGGATGGTTTAGATGAACAACGTCGCCCGGTGCAAAGCGGTGTGTATTTGATTTCCGCATACTCTGATATTATCGGCGCGAATGCTGTTATCAAAGCAATGGTGATACAGCGCTAAAATATTTGCATTGTTGAAATAGAGGCGGCGTTGTCACCATGATAGCGCCGCCTTTGTACATTTTGAGCAATTTAATTATTTTGGAATAATCCAAGAACTGAGTAGTTTGGGTGAATCGGCGCAGCACGCAAATAGTCTGCGTCCGATGAGAACACGGATTTTCTCGATGTGCTGTACTCTACAAGAGGGATATGAACACGAATCGCAAAAAAATAGTCGTTATTGATGATGACGAGACAACGCTTCGCACGATTGAGCGGATTCTCGAAACGTATGATTATGTCACCTTTGGCGCTCCCAATGGGCGCTTAGGGGTTGACCTTGTTACGCGGACACAGCCGGATATCGTCCTTTGCGATGTGATGATGCCCAATATGAACGGCTACGAGGTGCTTCTGGAACTCCGCAATCATGCAGCTACGGCAACAATTCCTGTTTTGCTCCTTTCTGCACGCCGCGACCCTGCGGAAATTCGGCACGGAATGAAACTTGGTGCCGATGATTATCTCACCAAACCATTTTCGACGGATGATCTTTTGCGTTGTATCGAAGTGCGTATCCAACAGCGCGAAAAGATTGTTCGCCAATCCTCGCAACAACTGGAGCAGCTTCGGCGCAGTATTGCGATGCGTCTTCCGCACGAGTTTCGGACACCGCTCAGTTCGATTATTGTTTTTGGAGAACTTCTCGCCACCGATTATGACAAACTTGGGCGCGACCAAGCTATGGAAATGATTTCAACGATTGTTTCATCGGGACACCGCTTGAGCGCACTTGTGGAGAATTTTATTTATTTGGCGCGCTTGGAAATCATGGCGGGGCAAGCGGGTATCAAAGAAGAACTTCTTTATGCGAGGGAATTATGATGGAAACGGCAAAGCATCAAGTGGCAATCTACGGCAACTTTCACCAACTCGTCATGCACTTTGCACCCGCAACGCTTTGTATTGCCGATTCGTATCTCCGAAAAATTATTGCTGAATTGGTCAGTAACGCTTGTAAATTTTCTCTTCCGAAATCAACCGTGACACTCGACGGCGAGGTACGTGGCGGGTTCTATGTGGTTTCTGTCAGTGACGAAGGGCGCGGAATGAAGCCGGAGCAGATTAACAGCATCGGGGCGTATATGCAGTTCGACCGCGAGCGCCATGAACAGCAAGGGCAGGGCTTGGGGCTGGAAATCAGCAAACGTATTACCGACCTGCATGGCGGAAGTTTGACGATTAGTAGCACGCTTAATGTTGGGACGACAGTGCAGGTGTTTTTGCCTCTGCCGGAAAATATCAAAGGTCACGCTTAATTCCAATAATCACTTCACTTCTCTACATCGCCGACGGCTGCGAAGCAATCTGCGTCTGCATCATCTGAATTTTCTCCGCAAAAAAGTGTGCCTTTTCCTCATTGTGCTGCGCTACGGCTTCATCGGCAAGCGTTTTGTAGGCGTGAAGCGCCTGTGCAAGCGCTCCTTGCGCCTCGTAAATTTTCGCCATCGTCTCGCTAATAATTACCGTTCCGGCTTGTGGAAGACTATCGCTAATGGTTTCGCCGGAGTTTTGCCGCAAATATTCGGGGATTTCTGCCTCTTGAGAAAGTAATTCCTTCGCTTCAGGCATTTGTGCTTGCATGAGCCGTCCGGCGAGGGTGTCTATCTCATTATCCATTGCGGCGGACTCTTCTGCCGTTGCCATCGGCAAATTCTCAATCTCTCGAATGCTAAAGCGCGGCGTAGGCATAGGCGGACGCGAATACCCCGTCTGCGGCTTGAGCATCTCGGCACTGATAAGGTCGGCAGTGGCGTGTTCAAGCGGCATGGAGACGGCTTGGTCGGTGCGGAGCGATTCTTGATATTGCTGCCAGTCGGCAAACTCTGTGAGCGGCGGGGGTTCGGGAACGCTGGCGGTGCGTTGGCGCTCGGATTGCTGTGCAGAATGGGTATTTTCCACCCGCAAGGTCGTAAATTCCAGCCCCGGTATGAGGCGGAGATTATTACTGCGGAAGGATGATTGCGGCTCGCCGCCCGATTTATCGGTTTCGATGATGCGCAAGTACGTCCCCAACGTCCGTTCTGCCTGTTCGGTGGGAATATCCTCGCCATTGTCCATAAAGGTAACAGCCGCCGAAGCCTCTGCTAAAGCGCTTTGCAGACCAAGCGGAACAGCCGCACCGCCATTAACGGGCGCGTTAGCCTGCTTTTCCTGCTGTTCTTTTAAGCGAAGGGCGTATTGGACTTCCTTGCGGAGTGCGCGTGTAGTGGTTGATCGGGGGGATTGCTTCGTACCGCGCTCCAATGCTTGTTCGGCAGAGGCATAATCGCCAACGGCGATAAATGCCCGCGCCAAAATCAGGTACGCGGTAACGTAATCGGGGTATTCGATAAGTCCTTGCCTGCAAAGGGCGATTGCTTCGGCAGGGTGTCCCTGCTCCAGAAATGCCTGCGCTTGCACGGCAAATGTTGCGCTGATGACGCTCATATAATTCTCATCCTCTTTATGCGTTACTAACAAACCACAAGCCATCTGTTGAGAAAGGCTTGGGGTAATGATAATAGATTGTTCGAGTTGCGCCGAAATGCTGCTTTCGGCTGGGACTCGCCTCTGGTTTGTGGTTTACACTGACCGTTGAAGCGAGTAGTCGGCGAAGTGAAGGAGGGAGGTTTTCGCCGGGGAGTTGTCGAAAATATTCAATTTGCTTTTTGCCTCGTGAATCATCGTCACAGCCTTCTGTTCGGCGTATTCGATGCCTTTGTGTTGCTTGACAAAATCAACAATGACGCGGGCATCTTTTTTGGACGGCTTCGATTTAATGACCTTCAAAATGGCTTTGCTATCCTGTTTGGACGCTTGCGAAAAAGCGTAAATGAGCGGCAAGGTCAGTTTTTTCTCTTGGACATCATTGCCCGTTGGCTTGCCAATTAACGAATTTCCGCCCGAATAATCAAACGTATCGTCACGAATTTGAAACACACAACCGATAATTTCACCGTATTCTCGCAATGCCAGATGGTGAGCCGGATCGTTTGAGGCACTAACCGCACCAATTTCACAGCAGGTAGAAATAAGCGATGCTGTTTTGTCCGAAATTATCCGAAAATAGGTTGCTTCGTCCATATCCAACTGCCGCGTTTTTTGAATTTGCAGCAACTCGCCTTCGCTCATGCGGCGGACGGCATTGCTGGTGATTTTCAAAAAATCGTACTCGTTGTTTTCTACGGCAACAAGTAAGCCGCGCGAAAGTAAGTAATCTCCAACTAATACGGCAATTTTATTTTTCCACACGGCGTTGATAGAAGCCATTCCGCGCCGCTCATCGGATTCATCAACAACGTCGTCATGCACAAGCGATGCGGTGTGCAGAAGTTCGACCATACTTGCACCGATATGCGTCCTGCGGCTTACCGTGCCGCAAACTGCCGCACTGAGCAGCACCAAAAGCGGGCGCACACGTTTTCCGCGCTGATGCAAAATGTAGCGAACAACTGTGTCAAGCAGTAGCACGTTAGAACGCATCTGCTCTTTGAGTACACTGTCAAAATCGTCAATGTACGGTTGTATTGGCTTCGTAATATCGCCGAGTGTCATGGACGTTGGGCTTGCTGAAAGTAAATATGCGCAAAAAAGCACATAGACTACGAATGTACAACTTTTTAGGGCAAAAACACAGGTTTTCTTTTCCACGCTGCGGGAATTTTGTGGTTTTGCCCAAACGCCAAACACCATTTCTCCCAAAAACCACAAAGCCAAGAAAAACCGCTTCAATTCGCGGAGTAACCGCGTTTTCTAGCCATCACAAAAACTTTGTTTCGCCCATTAACATTTTTTATTTCCAAAAAACATCCTTTCC
>JAAFHM010000240.1 GCA_013298375.1 Ignavibacteria bacterium
ATACACCCATCAACAAACACTCCAAGCGTAAAACTGTCTTCACGGTCATGGGTCGGAAAGCCTGACAGAACCTCGTCTTCAGGGCAAATGCGGAATGAATTTTCATCTTCGAGAAGACCTCGTAAAAAGAACGGTTTGTATAGAGCTATTTCGAGACTATGTATCTCTCGAATCAAACGTGTAGGCATTGTAAAGAGGAAAAATCAATAAAATATGGCAATCATGATTGATACGATATAATAAAATCACCTGATTTTATGTGGCTTGCAAGGCTTTATCATCATATTTTTTCCAAGCACCAAGCATTGCACCGCAGACAATCGCATTGAGTAAAATTCCACCACCATTTATCAAACTTAACCCAATCGGGCGTAAGGAAAAGAGGTCAGTCTGGGCAAGTGGAAAAATGGTATATCCCAACCACAACAAGGCTGCAAGCAAGATTCCGTCACGGACATTATCAATGTTCAACTTTGTAAAAATAAATGCTGTAATGTAACACGAGGCAACTTCGCCCGCAAACGAAACTACATACGCAAAGACCGACGTTGCTTCAAAATCTATCGCCTGCTTTGCTAAAAGTTGCATCCATTTATTGCGCAAAAGGCTATACCACGCTACATCTATGCCTTGCTGAATCAAAATGACCGCCATAACAGCGAGGTGGTTGATACGAAGTTTTTTCATAGTTTTCGTGATTTTGTCAAAAAAAAAAATAATGTGTTACAATTCAAAAACGCTGCAATCATCAGCGCTCCACGAGATTTGAACTTCATCGCCCACAGCATATTGCGGCGCGCCAAGCGTGGTTTCAAGCGCTGTGAGGGTGATTTCATTGCCAATGTGAACGCGATATTTCCGTGTGGAGCCGACAAAAATAATATCACCAATAACACCCTTGAAAGCAGCGTCAGTATTGGTGTTAGCGGGGTGCAACATGATTGCCTCCGATCGTAAAAAAACTACAACTTTCTGACCTTCCCGCAAAGGATTTTTATGCGTTTTTCCGCTAATGGGAAAACTCATTGTACCAACATCTATGAGCGCACTCCCGTCGTTTTGCGTTTTTTTTGCTCGCGCCTCAAATTTTATTGATTCGCCGATAAACTCAGCTACGAAGGGCGTTGCAGGGTGATAGTACATTTCGTTACTTGTGCCGATTTGCTCTAAATTTCCAGCATTCATCACCGCAATTCGGTCGCTCATGGTGAGTGCTTCTTCTTGGTCGTGCGTAACATACACAAACGTCTTTCCAAGCCGCTTTTGGAGGGATTTGAGTTCAATTTGCATTTGCTTTCTGAGCTTCAAATCCAATGCGCCAAGCGGTTCATCCAAGAGCAAAATATCAGGGTCATTCGCCACAGCCCTCGCTATTGCTATGCGTTGCTGCTGTCCGCCGGAAAGTTCTTGCGGTTTGCGTTTGCGGAAATCGCTCATTTGCACCATTGCTAACATATCTTCCACACGGCTCTGTATCCGGTTTTGAGACATTTTTTCCGAGCCTTTTTTCTGTTTGAGTCCAAAAGCAATATTTTCCTCCACGTTCATATTCGGAAAAAGCGCGTAATTCTGAAAAACCGTGTTTACGTGCCGCTTGTAGGGCGGAAGCCCGGAAATATCTTCACCTTTGAGCGTAATTGAACCGCTTGTAGGCAGTTCAAATCCGCCAATCATGCGCAAGGTCGTGGTTTTACCGCAGCCCGAGGGTCCAAGTATCGTTAGAAATTCGCCTTGTTCAATGGCAAGGTTGAGGTTCTTCACGACGTACGAGGTTCCGTAGTATTTTTCGATATTTGAAAGTGTGAGAATAGGCATGGTTGCTTGGTTAGATGGTCATTGGTGTATTAGCGATTAGTCATTGGTTTTTCGTGAAAATCGCAAAGAAAGGATAAGAATGACAATCGTTGCTAAAAATATCAGCGTAGAAATCGCATTCACCTCAGGTGTGATGCCGCGCCGCATCATGCCGTAAATCTCAATCGGCAGCGTATTGTCGCGGGCAATGAGGAAAAACGTAACAGGAATTTCGTCCATCGAAAGCACCAAACAGAGCAGCGCAGCACCAATAATTGCGGTGCGAATGTTGGGAATGATGACGGTGAAAAAGGTCGTAAGCGGCGTTGCGCCTAAGTCGTAGGCTGCTTGTTCTAAATTCGGGTCGAGGCGTTTGAAGCGCGAAAGCAACTGCGTTACCACAATCGCCAGCAAAAACGTGATATGCCCGATTCCAACAGCCACGAGCGACAATTCCACGCCGATTTTGGGAAAGAAACTCAGCATAGCAACGCCCGTAACAATGCCCGGTAGCGTAATCGGCATAAGCACTATCCGCTCAAGCAGTTTTTTACCAATGAAGTCGAATTTGTGCAACGCAAACGTTGCCGGAACGCCAATAAAAAGCGCAATCACCGTGCTGAAAAATGCCACGCGAAGGCTGTTCCCGACTGCCCTCAAGAGCGATTCATCGTTTGCCATGACCTTGTACCACTCTAGCGAATACGCCTTTATCGGAAACGAGTTCACCGATTCCGCGCTGAAGGAATACCAAATAATCGTCAAGAGCGGTAGGTAGATAAACGCTAGAACGAGAGCAGCAGAGCCGGTTGTGAAGATACGTCGCATGGAATTGGTTGATTGGTGCATTGGTTGATTGGTCATTGGTTAATTGGTCATTCGCACTACATCAGTATTTGTGAGGCTAATCGTAATTTGTCATTGCACCAATCACCAATGACTAATGACCAATCAACCAATGACTAGCTCGACTTAAAACTTGAATATTTTTTCTCAAAATAGGTTGAAACCTCAAGCACCAATACAATCAGCGCAAGAATCACGATGCCAACCGCAGAGCCAAGCGGCTTGTCGTTGGATGTACCAAAAAGATTTTGCACAATGTTGGAAATGAACAGCGTGTTTGGACCGCCAAGCAGAATCGGTGCGAGAAAATCGCCCATTGTCAGCACGAGTGCGAAGGTTGCGCCAGAAATAATGCCCGGCAAGCCAAGCGGAATGATGATGCGAAAAAACGTTGTCAAACTCCCCGCACCAAGGTCTTTTGCGGCTTCCACGAGTGATTTCGGAATTTGCTCTAATGCGGTGTACATCGGTATTGCAACAAATGGCGTTAAGATGTACACAAGGCAAATAATCGTTGCAAAATCGCTGTACAAAATAATCTCCAACGGCTCAGTAATCAAGCCCGTTGTGAGCAAAAAACCGTTCAAAATACCAAACTGCCCCAAGATGATTTTCCACGAATACGCCCGAACAATATAACTCACCCAAAACGGCAGCACAATCAGCGTGTAGAGCATGGTTTTGCGCGATTCCGACTGTACTTTGAATGCAATAAAATAACACAACGGAAGCGAAATTATCACACACGAAACAGCCACCAAGCACGACATCATCAGGGTTTTGAGGAGTGTGGCGTAGTAGAGTTTGCTTGTGAAAATTTTGATATACGATTCTGCCGTAAATTCCACGACCACATTGCCGAAAGCGTCCGATTTCATCAGGCTTTGGGCGAAGATAAACACGTAGGGCAAGAGCAAAAACGCGATAAGCCACACGACCATCGGAAGGAGGAGAAAGGCTTTTGCGCGGTTTGAGTAGGCTGTGGTCATGGTTTTTCACATAGTTTTTAACGAAAACCCGCCGGACGGCGAAGAAGCCGCCCGACGGGGTAGTTATTCGTTATTGAACACCGGATTTTACTTCGTTCCAGAGTTCGTTATATTTTTTGCGCTCTTTGACGTATTGCCAGAAATTCAAACGCTCGTGGTAATAGGTCATGTTGTTGATATAGGTGAGTTCTTGTAACTCCGGCGACATAAACTGCTTTGCGCCTTGATGTGCGATGCTGTACGTCGTAACTTCAGCCACTTTTGCCATATTTTCGGGCTTCGAGATGAAATCCAAATAGAGCATTGCCAGTTCTTTGTTCGGCGAATTTTTGGTTATCATCAGGCGGTCAATCCAGCCTGTCGCACCTTCTTGCGGGATGGTTGCTTTCAGGTTCATGCCTTGTTTGTTGAGCGTTGCGGGCGTGATGGGCCAGCCTACAGCCGCGACCACTTCTTTGTTTTTGAAGAGATTGTCCAATTCGCCAGCCGTTGCCCAGAACTTGCGAATTTGCGGCTTTAGCTTCATCAATTTTTCTTTCACTTGCTTTAGCTGCTCGTCGTTCATGTTGTAGAGCGCGGCTTTGTCGGTTTTGTCTAGCCCAAGAATTTGTCCCATGAGGTAAATGTTCGAGATATCGTCCCAAACGCTGATTTTTCCTTTGTATTTGGGGTCAAAAAAGAGATTCCATGATTTTGGCTCTTCCTTGATTTCATCGGCGTTATAGACCAAATAATCCGGTCCCCACGTGAACGGCATTCCGAAAACGTCGTTTCCACGCTTTACATCGGTCATATTCCGAAGAAGTTCGGAAAGATTGTTAAACTCACTAATTTTTGTGGGATCAATCGGCTGAACCAAGCCTGCATCAACGATGTAGCTTGCCACATCGCACGAAGGCGAGATAATATCATAGCTGGAACCGCCGCCGCCTTGCAATTTCGATACCAATTCGTCCGACGAACCGAAATATGTGCCTTTCACCGTAACGCCGTATTTATCGGCAAATGCCTTCGTGAATTTTTCATCGGCATAGCCTTCCCAACACAAGATGTTGAGCGTTGCGCCTTTGTATTTGAGCGAATCGGGCTTGTTTGCTGATGCCGCAGCATCTTTTTTCTCGCTTGAACACGAAAACAGCATCACTGCTGGAATGGCAAGCAACAGTGTTAAAAATTTTCTGCGCATAATCAATCAAAAAAATGTGAAAAAATTGGTGGATGAGTTTTTTACTTGGTTGTGTGATTGCTTGAAAGCAAGGAAAGTTCGGGTTGGGCAAGTTTGAAGACTTTCAAATACATATCGCTACTGGTCGTAAAAACGCCTTTCATTGCGTGGATTTTCCCCAAAAGGTCGGTCAAATGGTTGTTGTCGCGGCACATAACGTTTACCTCCAAACTGTATTCGCCACTTGTGAGTGCAAGAAAACTCACCTCCTTCAACTTCGCAATCTTTACGGCAACAGCCTGCACTTCCGCTACAGGGCGCACCGTTACACCGATTCTGGCATAGACATGAAAGCCAACACGCTCCGGCTCGACGCGACCGATAATCTGAATCACTTTTCCGTCAATAAGCCTCGTAAGGCGGTTTCTCACGGTTGAAACAGCAAGACCGGTTTCTGCGGCAATATCGGTGAAGGATTTCCGTCCGTCTTGCTGTAAATGGCTTAAAAGCTGGAAATCCATTTCGTCAAGGCTCTCAGAAGTAGTATCAATCAGGGTTTCCTTCATAGTTTATTACTCGTAACGAACACACAAAAACAAAATTTGCAAAACAACGGTTCTTTTTTGCAAATTTTTTCACAAGTCTCGAAAATAAAAAATATTCTTTTGAATACAAGCACAATTTCGCAATGAGCGAAAAAAAGTGTTGGCACAAAAACTGCACTGGGTTTAGGCTTCGATTCGAGATTGGATATACTTTTTTTCACTGGTGGAATTGGTGCGCGAGAGCGCTTTCGACCATGCTTCCTTCGCGGAAGCCTCATCACCACTGCGTTTCAAGAGTTCTCCCCTGGTGGCATGAAAAAGATAATGACTCCCCAAAGCACTTTCCAAATCAGCAAGTTCGACTAGCGCGGCTTCTGCACCAATGAGGTAGGAGCGAACAATAACAAGGTTCAAACGCGCAATGGGACTGGGTGCAAATGTGAGTAAGACCTGATACAATTTTTCAATTTCCTCCCAAACAATTTCTTCAAACGAAGGAGCAAGTGCGTAATGAGCAGCGATTCCGGCTTCGACGTGGTAACGGCTTACCGATGCACCACTAGCAGAAGCCCCTAAAAACCTTGCTCCGTCGGCTATGGTTTCCCCATTCCACTCCGTACGATTTTGTTTCGATAAAATCACCAATTCCCCGCTTTCTTTCAACCGCGCTTGAAACCTGGATGATTGAAAGAGCATAAGTGCCATGAGTGCATTTACTTCGGGCAGATTGCAATGGGGATTTTCGGTCAGAAGACGGCATAAACGCTGCGCTTCATCGGTTATATCACGGCGAATGATTGCATCGGTTTGTGAAGAATTATAGCCTTCGTTAAAAAGCAAATAAATCATCTGCAAAACAGCACTCATGCGGCTTTGGAGTTCGCTTTCTTTTGGAAATTCAATCGCAATGTCGCTTTCACGAACACGCTCCTTGGCACGGTAGAGCCGTTTTTCAATCGTGTCTTTTCCCGTCAAAAAAGCATTCGCAATCTCTTGAACACTCAGTCCACACAGGGTTTTGAGAGCGAAGGAAATTTGCATTTCCTGAGAAAGCGCCGGATGGCAACACGCAAAGAGCATCTGTAAGGTGCTGTCTTCGATGGTTTTTGTTGCAAAAACATCTTCCAAGGCTCGTGTTTGCTCATCTTCAAGGTCTTGTTCGGTGAGATAGGTGATTTCACCTTGCATCGTCGAAAAATGCTTTTTGCGCCGCACGTAATCCAATGCTTTGTTTTTTGCCACGCGGTACAGCCACGCCGTTGGATTTGCGGGAACACCGCGCTGCCAGTGCTGGAGGGCGGCAATCATAGTTTCCTGCACGATGTCTTCCGCTATTTGGACATTGTTGAAACCAAAGTGTTTGGTGAGTGTTGCGGTCATCTTGCCCGCTTCGTGGCGGAAGAGGTGGTCGGCGAGGTCGGTATGAGGTGTGGACATTTTTTATCAAGTATTGTTCAAAATAGCTTAGACGAAAGGCGAATATCATCGACAAAAACTTCTATTGCTTGCGCGTTTTTGCAGGAAGAGAGTAGGCACACGATAACCATGACGGAAATGGTAGTGAGTACATTGGTTCTGGATTGTTCCATACAGTTTTTCGGTAGTTTCCCTAAATTCAAGCAATTATTTTGTGCTGTTTCGTTGCTGAAATGCCTGTATTTCGTTGGCTGCAGTACGAAAGCCGCCCGTTACCTTCAATGAATGTCCCATTCGTGCGCTAACTTCCCGTGCCGTCGTCGAGGTCAGTAGTTTTTCTACCGCAGTCCGCAAAAAACCTACGTTTACTTGCTTGTTTTCTATCCGAATACCTGCTCCGACTGCTTCTACACGCCGAGCAACAAATAATTGGTCGGAGGCTTGCGGGTACGACGATCATCGGCACACCAAACCACAATGCTTCGTGAACACTATTCATCCCACCGT
>JAAFHM010000369.1 GCA_013298375.1 Ignavibacteria bacterium
CTTGTTTGATGGCAGCGTACAAGCCAAGAACTAACTCATCTTTTGTGGGAAAGTAATTGAAAAGCGTTCCATTCGCAACGCCAGCTTCTTTCGCAATCAGACTGGTGGCTGTTCCATGAAACCCATTCTCCACAAACAATTGCAACGCTGCCTCAAAAATAGCGGATTTTTTATCCATTGCTTGATATGAATTTTATTAACAAAACAGACTGACTGAACAGTCAAAATTAAGCAAACAGTACTACACTTCCAAAACAAAATTTCCGAGAGTAGGAAACACAAAAGAGAAAAACGGCGTAGAAGCACGTATCTACGCCGTTTTTGTTCAATCTTTTTTGGAATCAATGCTTAAAAAATCTTCGCATCTTTTAGCACTTGGTCGTGAAGATTCGTAAACGTCTTCGGATAACGCATAGCTGGCGCAGTGAGGTCGTCTAAAATCTTGATTTCATCGGCGGTCAGAATGATTGTAGGTAGTGTTAAAATCAACTTGATTTTAACACTACCGGAAATACATTCTTCCGAGTACATCACGCCTAATTGATTATTTGCACGTTCTTTGTCAATACTTCTCCGTTAGTCTGCACAACAAGCAAATATAGCCCTGATGATAGATTTTTTGTTTCTATGGACATCACATTATTGCCCTTACACAGGAAAGAAGTGGCTTCTGTGGCTATTTTGCCAAGTGAGTTTATCAAGAAATAATGCACTGAGCTTGCATTCGACAATGTTACGTTATAAGTAAGAATATCAGAAGCAGGATTGGGGCTTACCGCTAACTGCGCTAAAACCGTCGGTTTTGAAAAGAACTTGATTTGTGAACCGCCAGCATTATTCCCCAATATGCGGAAAGAGCCGTTATTCAGTGTCGTTGTATATTGGATTCCTATCGGTTCAGCCTTGACCGTTAGTGCGGTTATTGTATCATTGCCAATGGCTGCCCGAAAGAAAAGAATAATTTGTGACGAGTCTGAACCTGCAACGTAAGGCAAAGAAACGGGTATTGTCCTAATGCCATTCTGAACTGAACCTTTAGGAGTGTTGTCAAGAGGCTCCAGCAAACTCGCATTGAACGAAAGCGAAGCAGCAAAAGCGCTTGTATCTATGGTTGCGCGCTGTTTCATCCCACTAATCGTTATCGGTATTTTGACGGTATCATTGCTTTTGGCGGTGATATTTGCACTTGATAACACTAAGGAGAAATCTAATTCGCCTTGGGCTTTGCCTTCGATGATGCTGCCAATGAGTGTCGCTCCAATCCTACGGGTATTTCTGAAATTTGAATTTTGATGGAATAAGCTAGCCTCGACAATTCCCAAATTTTTAGTGTATCTAGCCTTGAGACTTGTTGAATAGTTTCCACCAAAGGCAACTGGATAAGTAACTTCGTGATAGCCTTCCAGTCTAAGCGTACCAATCGTCGTTATTACTTGGTTGCGGCTTGAAAAGCCGAGAGTATTGGAACGAGAGAAGCCAATAGTTGGAAAGAAAAGCCATTGTTGAAACGCAATATCATCACCAGTTTTAATACCCCAGCGCTGCACCAATATTTCTTGATTATTTTTCCACTCAAATATCGCTGTGTCGGTTGAACGCTCATATCGCACCGAATTATTGTAGGTGCTGTGAATTACGCCATATCGCAGCCTGTTTATCGTCGTATCTTTGGCAACAAATTCAACAACATTTGCATAATCCGTAATCCCATTACTTGCATAGTATTGATAAGTACGATAAATCCATCTATTCCCTACAACCAACGATTTCATCGGCAATCGAGCAGAATCAATTTGTGCATGAATGCTGCCAATCATGCTGAGAAAAATACAGAAGAATGCGGCGGTTACACGTTGAATCGGTTTCATAGCAGTAGAAATTTGCGTGGTTGTTTTGGAAAAGCACGTTGGAGGAAACATTACAAAATAAGGTGCGCTACGATAAGAATCAATAACGATTTCAAAGGAATAAACTAAAAAGGCACGAAATTTGGTAAATACCAAATTTTCATCGCATCACCCGTAATGGTTGTATTTGAGTAGCTTGATGAGTGTGTATGCGCAAAAAGTATATTCCGCTCGGAAGCGAGGAAACATCAAGTATTGTAGGTGATTGAACATCCCTTAATGTCATCACCGTTTGCCCAAGAACATTGGTCAGTGTAAGAATGGATGCGCCTTCTGCGCCTTCGATATGCAGCATTTCATTTGCAGGATTCGGACTAATGCGAAAAGGAGCATCATCCGTACTTTGAACGCTTGTTGCGGCATCAAGTGCAGTCCGAATAAGTTGTTTCATTCGCAAATAGGTCGGCTCAACTGTTACTAACTGGCTTTGCACCGAAAACACGCCCACGAGATTGCGCCGCCAATCAATCCACGGCGAAAAGCCAAATGCGCCTTGCGATGACGATTCTAAAACCTCATTGCTTCTGGCATCCACCACTTCCCGCCAATGACCAAGAGCGTACCGCGTATTCCTATCAATGCCCGGAATAAAGGGTGCAAGCACCGCGTAGGGCGAATACAGAATCGGAGCGCCTCGTGTCTGGTCGAGTTTCATTTCGTTGATGATGCTTTGCGACAAAATGCGTCTGCCGTTCCAGACACCGCCATTGAGGAGCATTTGCAGATAGTTTTTGTACTCATTGGCAGAGGAAACGATGCTTCCCGCCACACCCGGATTATTGGCATTGGCGAAAAACGTGAATCGCATTCCCAAAGGACGCGCCACGTAACGGGCAAAGAGCGTATCCCACGCATCACCGCTTGGCAGCGCGATTTTACTCGCCACTTCTGCACATCTTCCCGCAACGTGCATCCCGCGTCCGCCATACGCCATACTGCTGCCGGGCGTGGTGGCAAGTGGCAAAGCGAGAATTGCCCGTACTGCTGAGTCGAGCGTAATGGTAGAATTGCGCAAAATTTCATCATCTACACTACCACCTTCCTCACGAATGCCGGAAGTCATTGAAAACATCTGACGGACGGTCATTCGTGCCTTGTCGCCAGTGGCGTAACTCAAAAACTTTCCCACCGAATCATCAAGTTTCCACGTGCCGTCGTCCACCATGCCCATTATCACGCCCGCCGAAAGCCATTTGCTTGCCGAGGCAATAGGAACGGGGCGGTCTGCGGAGTACATCCGATTTGGAGCGGTGAAGGTCTTATTGTAAATCTCTCGCCCGTCCTTGATGAGAATAAGCGTGTAACCACCGCCTGTGCCGCTAATTTTGGCAACAGAATCTTGGAGGAGTTTGTCGAGCGCGGAAAAGTTGTAGGTTTGACCAAACAATCGAGCAGAGATGAACATCAGTGCGATTGTCAAGAGAGTAATTTGGCGCATAGCACGTCAAAAAAATGGTAAAAAATGGAAGTAACAAATCTACGGAAATTTCATTTTGATAAAATCGCGGAAGCCCGTACCCGCCACACGCAAGCTCCCATCGCCATTATGCAACGCAACAGCATCCCCCAGACCGCCATCGCCGCTATACCAAAGCACGTAGGACATTTTCGCATCCAGCGTTTTTTGCATGACCTGTTGCACAATGTTCGACGAGCGGTTAATTGTGCCGATTTCATTGGTAACAACAGGCTTTCCCGTAGCACGGGCGAAGTAGTCAATCACTTCCCCCAAAGCCTTCGTATCCACTGTCGTCAGCGCAGGCAAATCGGGCGTTTGCGCCATGTTTTCGCGCTGTGCAATGGGTTCGTACCAGTGGAAATTTACTGCATCCATATCCAGCGTTTTGTAGGCAGCGACAAGCTGTTTTGCTTGGTCGAGATTTTTGCGAAGCGAAGGGTACTTTTTCATATCGGGCAGATCTGCCGCAATCGCTGATGGCATCGAGCGCCGTGCAAAATCGGCGGCTTCGGTGCGCAGCCCTCGCTGATAGTAATCATCCCACGCAAGCAGCGTAGCGACTCGTGCGGTGATGCCGCCATTCGTGATTTTTATTTTTTTGGGTTTCGCCACTTCAATTGCCGTCCGTAAAAGCGCAACATATTTATCCGGCTCCACGACGTGGTATTTGTCGTTTTCTTCCTCATTTTCAATCACGACCATTTCCGGCTGATACTTATTCAAAATTGCTGTAACCGTCGTGCGATAGCCCGCTAAATCCGTCGTGTACGGCATGGCGGCTACGGTTTCGCCTGTTTGCTGTGTGTTGATGTTCAGCACTACTTTCACGTTATTTGTCTGAAACGCATCGTAGCGGTCGGACGAGCCTGTCCACGAGGTTGTTAAAATGGCATCCCGCACACAGGATGCGCCGAGCGCTTGCAAGACCGACAAACGCCGTGCTGTCGTGGGTTGTACGTCGTCGGCAGGGTTCACCAGCGCACCGAATGGGTGCTTGAGCGTGGTGGAACTTGATGTTTTCGTTGTGTCGGTCGGCGTAACGGGATTCGGCGTGGTTCTTTGACACGCTCCCAGAGCGCAGAGCATGGTATAAAGGGCAACATAAAAAGCAAAAGGCTTCTTCCGAAAAACAGGGAAAATCATCATAGTCGTATCTTTTTTGAGAAAAACGATTGTTGATTCGTACAGGCGGGTGAGTTGACCAGAACGCAAGATTATCGCGCAATGATGATAGGCTGCACAAAACTCCGCCCCCGCACCGTCAAGCGACAAAAATACGTCCCGTTTGCCAATGTTCCAAGTTCTAATGGGAAGCTCTGTATGCCGCTTGGAAAGCTACGTTCTGAGAATATCGTCGTGGCAATTTCACCGCGCACCGAGATAATATCCATCGTACCAATTCCTGCTTCTGGCAAGGTGAATGTTGCTAGCGAGCGCTCTCTTACTGGATTTGGCGAAACAGTCATGCTTACAGCGTTGATGGGATAGGGGTTTTCTTCGCGGATGCCTGTCGAAAGCTGAGGTAATGCGGTTTCCAGCGAAATGTTTTCGTCACCTGCTTGATACGGCAGTCCCAGCGTGTAGCAAAGAAACATTTCGTCGCTGGTATTCTCACCCCAGCGCACTTGTTTGGGTGGATTATTGGGGTTGCGAAAATTGTTGGAAGTGTTGTCATAGCTGGCTTCATAGACAATTTCCGAGCGAGCCGGGATTTTTATCATTTTTTTGAACGTAAAACTGCCTTGCCACTTAAAATCCCAATCATTGATGGCGATAAGCGGTATCGTGTCTCGCGACGGCGTAACGGCGTATGCTTTTG
>JAAFHM010000065.1 GCA_013298375.1 Ignavibacteria bacterium
CCGCCGGAAATACTTCAGCAAGAACAATCTGTCAAGACTCTGGCACGGCTAGTGGGTGAAAAATTTACTTCATATGAAGAGAGCGAGTCGCGTAAGAGAATAACACCAAGAAATAGGCATAAGGTTTACCTTTTCTGCCAGTACAGCACAATCAATATAAAAGCCCCACAGCCGCATTAAAACTCGGCTATGGGGCTTCTCTTTTCGCTCCAGAGAAATATTTCGCGCTCTGGCGAACTGCGTTCGCACTCCTGTTTGACGAATGCCTATTTTTTGAGCGAATCACGCTTCGATTCGCGCTTTCCTTGCAGTAAGATGTCGGTAACTTGCTTTTGAAATTTCGCCTCAAAAACGAGATAATCCGCGTACTGCTTATCGTTCAGAACCTCGCGAACGGAGCGCAAAAGTTCGTTATTGGCATCTTGAAGTTGTTTGTGTTTGTCCAGCATAAGCTGGGTGGACTGCTTGATTTTTTCGCTATTGCCGGAACTTTTTGCTTTGTCGAGGTCGTTGGTCGCATCTTCAAGAGATTTGCGCACTTCCTCGACCTTTTTTTGTTCGGAGTTGTAGCGCACAAAAAACTTCTCTGCCGTCGCATCGTCGAGATTGAGCGCTTCGATAAGTTTGAGTTTTTTGAGTTGTTCGATTTGTTTTTTGCCGCCTTGCTGTTTTGCAGAGAGCGCGGGTGCGGCAGTTGCGACAGAAATGCTCAAAGCGGCGCTACACGCAAGAGCAAGCAATGGCTGGCGGCAAAAAAGTCGGGCAAAAGTCATAGATTCTCCGAAAAAATTACGGTGCAGTCGTTAAAGAGTCTTGATTGGTTTAGGTTCTTGAAATTGCGATAGTTACATTTCGGTCATCGCCGCAGCAATGCCCGCCGCTTCTTCTTCGCTCATATCGTCAAAAGTAGAATTATCAAAATAATCCTGAAATGCAGAGCGGTTCGCTGCCAGAGCGCGTAAGGTCTCTTTGGTGAGCATTTTTCGTGCCACCATTGCGGCTTGTTTGTCGGCTTCATCGGCGCTGTTCGCATTTGCGCCGAGGTTGTCGGCAAAGGCGCTGTGTTCGTTGACAACGCTTTCATCTACCTGCAATTCTTCTAAACGCTGGATGTCGTCCGGCGTGAGAATAGCAGTCTCAATGCGGTCACTGGCGAAGGTTTTCCAGCTGCCATTGAACGCCTGTGGCATCGAAATAACCGCCAAGACGACGCACATCGCCAGCGCCGGAACAAAAAACTTCAAAAGCCGAAATCGGTGCGCCCGGCGCTCTGCTTCTTGCTGCAAACGCTGTTGGACGTGAACGGTTAAATTTTTCAGACGCTGCGATTCTGCACGATCAAGTGCTTCAAATTCTTCGCGGACGCTGCCGAAACTGTCTTGGATAAGGCGCAATTCTTGGGCAAGATCGGGATATGCCAGCAAAGAGGCTTCAAATCGTGCTTTGTCGTCGTTGGATAATTCAAGGTCGCCAAAGGCATAGTCCGGCAAAAGCGCTTCGACTTCTTCCCGCGCCAGTATTGGTGCGCCTTGGTCTGGGGATGTCGAAAATTGGGTATTCATGGTGATAAGGGTATTAGGACGTTCGCTGATATTGTGATTCAATCAACTGGCTACCAAACAATGAACTTACTGCTTTTCTGATTTGAGCAACTGAGCGAGTTTTTTCGCTGCTTGAAAGTAGTTTGCTTTCAGTCCGCCGACGCTTGTACCGGAGATTTTCGAGATTTCTTCGTAGGAAAGTTCATCGAAATAGCGCATAATGAAGGTTTGGCGTTGCTTTTCGGGCAGTTCTTCCAACATTGCCTCGAAGCGAACTTTGAAATCGCTGTTTTCGGTTGCCTGTGCTGGTGTGATGCTGTGGTCGGGAACAATTTCCTCAATCACATCCAGCCCCACAAACTGACGTACCTTCTCCTTGCGCTTCATGCCAGAACAAACGTTCATCGTGATGCGATACAGCCACGTTGTGACGGAACTATCGCCGCGAAAATTGCGGATATTTTTGAGTGCCTTGATAAACACTTCCTGCGTCGCATCGTAAGCATCGTCGGAGGATTTCAAATATCGCAATGCCGTCGCATAGACAAATTTTTGATATTTCCGCACGAACTCATTAGCCGCAGCGCTATTGCTGTCGGTGGCTTCACGGAGGGCTGTTAGTAGTGCGTCTTCGGGCTTCACAGAAAGGGCGTAACTCATGGGTAATTCAGCGAACTGTGTTGAACACTCGTAATTTACATCAATTCGATGATTCTATGGAAAAAAAAGTTTAATGGCACGGTGAGTTTTGGCACGAATAATGAGTCTAATCCAGACACAATGCGGTTTCAATCCCATAAAACAACACTCAACAAGAATAACCCCACACCAAAAATCAAAAACTGCAAGCCAAAAACGAAATACCCGACGAATTTACCACAGAATTTCGCAGACAAAGCGTAAATTTGTTGGTGTCCTCTCTCTCATTTTTAGAAAGCAAATCTATGGCTACGCGAACACTCTTGTCGGCTTACCGCTCATCGGATGCTTTTCCCCATCTGGGAGTGGCGGTGCGCCTGAATATGCGGGCATTGCGCAAAATTGAAGCTCTTTGCGGTACGCAGTACACGGAATGTGTTTCTATTGTCATGCGAGGTTTTGTGCGCTTCCCCAGTCAAGACCCCCTTGTGGACGATACCGCAAATGTGGATATTCGCGTGATGCTCGTGGACAATCAAGGCGCGGAGGTAATGAACGACTACACGCTCATTTGCCGCTACCAACCGCTTCAACGCTCGTTTGAAGTGATGTCTGTTTCGTGATATTGTCCATTTTTTTTGTACTTTTCTTCGTTCCGATGATTGCTCAACTTCGTGGTACGCTTGTTCATAAAACGCCTGTTGATGTTGTTATTGACTGTGGTGGCGTGGGGTATTTAGTATCGGTTTCAACGATAACCTCCGAAAAATTGCCGGATGTGGGCGCTTCGGTGACGTTATTGACCATGATGATTGTCCGCGAAGATGCGCAGCAATTATTTGGCTTTTTGAGTGATGCCGAGCGGGATATTTTCAAATTGCTTATTTCGATTAGCGGGATTGGTCCCAAAATCGGCATTACGATTCTTTCTGCGGGAAATCTCCCCGAATTGCAAGATACCATCATGCGCGGCGACCTTTCGCGCTTGCAAAAACTGCCCGGTGTGGGCAAAAAAACTGCCGAGCGGATTATTGTGGAACTCAAAGATAAAATCGGCAAGGTCGAAGGATTTGAGGAAACGGCAGAAGAGGCGATTGCAAGCGCCACACAGCGCGATGTCCGCGAAGAAACACTCGCCGCAATGGTCAAACTCGGCTACCAACGCGCCGCCGCCGACAAAGCTATTAAAACCGCGCTCCAAGCCGAACTCAACGTCCAATTCACGGTCGAACAACTTCTGCGCAAGGCGCTCCGCAACGTTCTTCGCTAACGATTGCACTCCATATTTCGTCATTTTCCTCGCCCCATTCAATTTTCGTCTCATGCACATTCTGACCAGTCTTTTTGCGCTTTTGCGCACCACAAGCACTCGCTTCCCTGATACTCAATCTCGTATCATACAACGCTGTTCTCTCATTCTCGCTCTTACTGCATTCCTGCCAATACCTGCTCTTGCCCAAACGCCAAGCGCGACAAAGCCCGAAAAGATGCGCGAGACCGTCAAAGCAACCTCCGAAGGGCGCGATTTCTGGGTGTGTTTTCAAAAGAATAGCATTGAATCGCCGCCCGACCAGCGTACAGGACGCATACCGCAAAAAGAGCAGCTTTCGTTGGAACTGTTTATCACTTCCAACGAGGATACGCGAGTGAAAGTTGAAATTGAGGGCTTGCTTTTTAAGCAAGAAAGCCGCATTCGGGGCGGAACGGTGGTGAATGTTCGGATTGATACTGCTGCACAACTTCGCTCCAGCGAAGTTCCGGAGCGCCTTGCAGTGCATATTACCTCCGAAAAGCCTGTCAGTGTCTATGGTATGAGCCATCGTTACCAAACAACCGACAGTTACATGGGCTTACCGATAGAAGCGCTTGGAACGGAATACCGCACCGTTTCCTATTACAAACTCCGTGAAGACCTCATTGCGCAATTTGCGGTCATTGCCACCGAAGATAGCACCACGCTCACCATCACGCCTAAATCGCCCACCTTTGGTGGAAAACCTGCCGACCAGCCATTTACGGTGAATCTCCGCAAAGGCGATGTCTATCAAGTCATCGGTGCGTCGCCTGGCAAAAACAAACCTTCCGACCTCACGGGTTCGCTCGTGCAAGCAAATAAGCCGATTGCGGTTTTTAGCGGACACAACGGCGCGTATGTTCCTATTCCCGACAAAGGCTATAATCACCTCGTCGAGCAGCTTCCACCCATGACGGCGTGGGGTCGGCACTATTATGTGGGAAAGCTCTTCGGGCGCACCAAATCAACGGTTCGTGTGATTGCGGCAGAAAATGAAACAAAGGTATTTTCTAATGGGCAACTCGTTTCGCTCTTAAATGCCGGTGAATACTACGAGGACGGTAATGTCCGCGAAAATACCCAAATCACGGGCGATAAACGCATTTTGGTTGCCCAGTACGCGCATGGTTTCGAGAATGGTCAGGATTCCGTCGGCGACCCGATGATGATTTTGATTACCCCAACGCAGCAATTTTTGAAGCGCTACCGCATGGCTACGCCGATTCGCGGCGAATGGCGGCACTACGTCAATATCGTTGTTCCCCGCGAAGCCGCATCCTCGCTGCGTTTGGACGGAAAACCCGTGAGCGAACAAGCCCTTCTGCCCTTTGGCGAAAGCCGCTATATGATTGCCCAAATTAGTCTTG
This sequence comes from Ignavibacteria bacterium, assembly GCA_013298375.1. Taxonomy (GTDB): domain Bacteria; phylum Bacteroidota; class Ignavibacteria; order Kapaibacteriales; family UBA4661; genus PH2015. The sequence continues at coordinate 4,842 of JAAFHM010000065.1, forward strand.
CTTACGGCACACACACGTTTGAATGTACCGAACCATTTGGCTTGTACAGTTATGGCTTTGGCTACGGGCAGGATAGTTATGACGCTTACGGCAATATGATTGGGCAGTCGTTTCTCGAACTCCGCGCCGTCCAAGACACGATTCCGCCAACGATGGAGGTTGTTTATACCGCAGCGCCTACACCGCGCAGGGAGAATACTTCCGGCTCTGCGCCTGAAAGCCGCATAAAACGGTCATCGGCAGACACGCTCAGTGCGGAAGAGCAGTTTGAGCAACTTCTTCAGCGCCGTGCATTGGCGAGGCTGCAACTTGCTGCCGAAGATGTTGGAAAACGCCTATTGAAGCCGCTTTCCGATGCCGTTGGCGGTGGACGCGCCCGATTGCTCGTCCGCGACGACCGCGAAGACGACAAAGGGCTTGCGGCGGTGCGCGTGGTGAGTGCGGGCGGCTTGATTATCCCCGAATCTGTCATTACCGCCGGAGCGCCACAAGCAGAAATCGCCTTTGATGAATTGCAGCAAGTCTCTAGCGGGCGGGCGCTTTTGGAAGCAATCGATATTGCGGGGAACAAGACGATCTACACGCTTTGTTTCAGCAAAGACCAAATCGGCACCGACAATATCACCACGCTCACGCAAGGCGAAACCGATTATTGCCCCAAGCGCACATTGTGGTACGCGGGAATCTTTGGTTTTGGTGGCGTAACAACGCATGAAGCAAGTTTTAGTGCGTCTTCCGGCGTACCTTCGCTGGCAAATATTGCCGGGCTTGGAGTGTTTGGTAATGATGCCAGCGCGAGTATATTGCCGCTTGGTGCAGGGGCGGTGGTGGGGCATAGATTTTCCGCGCTCTTTGGGGCATCGGCGCGAGTGGCGTGGGAGCAGTTGCCCGGAACGCTTCGTGCTGCGGATGTGGCTTCATCGGGGTTAGTGCGGAATCTGGATGGTACGCTTGCGCCGCTTTTTCTTGCCCAAACGCTTGCACTACAAAATTCGTATATTTCACTTTCGCTCATGGGGGAGCTATTCTTTACCAATAGCTTTTATGCGCTCTTGGGGGTAAAAGGTGCATTTGCCCTGAATAAAAATGTCGAAACACGCGCAGTGGTCGTCTCCCCGGATAATTTTCGACTGCTCAACCGTCCCGAAAATGCTACCCGCACGTTTACGGGAGAACTGGCTTCCGTGCAAAGTTTCGTACCGTTTGCGGCGGGTGGCTTGGGGATAAGTATTCCCATTTGGCGGAGTCTTGCTTTGAGCGCGGAGGCGCTCTACTCCTATCCCCTCGGCGATGTTGTTGCGGGCAGTGCTTGGCGCGTTTCGCAAATAACGCTCAGTGTGGGAGCGCGAGTGCGATTGTAAAAAGTTGTTGAACAGAACAGCCCTCTGTTCAACCCTCACATCGCCTCTTTCCTCGCCGCTTCCAGCGCCGCCGCGAAATCTTCCGGCAATGCGGAATCAAATTCTAGCCACCGTCCCTCGCCCGAAGGGTGCGTAAAACCAAGTGTTTTGGCGTGCAGTGCTTGGCGGGGAATGAGTTTCAAAAGCCGCTCTCCAAGCCCTTTCCATTGCCCGCTATTGCCCGCATAGACCACGCTCGAACCGCCATAATCCTCATCGCCCACAAGCGGGTGCTTGATGTGAGCGCAATGCACACGGATTTGATGCGTCCGCCCCGTGCGGAGCTTGAGTGCAAGCAGTGTGCAGGAGGAAAAGCGCTCCAAAACGGTATATTCGGTAATCGCAACTTTCCCGCCTTTAGGCAAAACTGCCATTTTCTTGCGGTCGCGTGGTGAGCGCCCCAAATTTCCTTCGATAACGCCAACATCTTCCTTGACAATTCCCCAGACAAGCGCGTAGTATTGCCGTTTTGCGGTGCGCTCGGCAAATTGCTTTGCCAGACGTGCGTGGGAAACCGCATCTTTCGCAATGACCAGAATGCCCGATGTATCCTTGTCCAAACGGTGAACAATGCCCGGACGCACGGCATCACTCGCCAAAAGTGCGCTTTCGGTAAGTGTATTTTCGGTGGCTTCTTCACTGTCATCGTCCTCATCGCCTTCGTTTGCTTCAAGCAGTGGAACGGCTTCGCGCTGCCCAAAATGCCACAAAAGCGCATTGACAAGCGTTCCATAGCGATTCCCAAAGCCCGGATGGACGACCATTCCTGCGGGTTTGTTGACGACCATGAGTGCGTCATCTTCATAGCAAATATCAAGGGGGATATTTTCAGGAACAAGTTCGAGCGGCGGGGGCTTCATCAAGCGACATTCTATCACGTCGGCGGGCTGAATTTTGCGGCTCACCTTTGCAGGAGCGCCATTGACAAGAACCGTTCCGGCTTCGATAGCATCTTGGACTTTGGAGCGACTGGCGTTGGGGAGTGATTCGGTTAAAAATACGTCAAGCCGCACAGGTGCTTGCTTAGAAGGGATGGTAAAGGTGAAAATCCGCTCAATGTGCGGAGGATAATTGCGGTCGAAATCAGGTTCCATAGCGATTCGGTGATCATCATCATCAGTCACAATTATTCCTTGGGCTTTGGTTGTTCATTGGAGAGGCGTGTCGGGGCGGATGATGCAGGCACAAGCCCCAAGCGTGATTTGGCAACCGCCGTAATGCGTTCCGGTGATTGTAAGCGAATAATCTCACCACGCAACAGTTCGTTTTGGTGGACGAGGCGCTGCTGCTCTTTTTTCATGGTTTCCATTTCAATCGTGAGTTTGCCCACGCGCAAAACATTGTTCACAAACAGCACCACCACAAGCGCCGACAGCACAAGTCCGCCCAGCACTGCCCATCGCCGCTCCATCATGCGTGGAGCGGCTTGCGATGCGGTACGAGATGACGAGGGAGTTGTCATAGTGCCAATCACCGTGTCAAATCATTGTAAAACACAAAAACCATAAAGCAGAGCAGAATAATGATTCCTGCTTGCTGTACGGCAAGTTTGACCCTGACGGGAATCTCGCGCCGTATGACGACCTCAATCAAAATAAACAAAATATGTCCGCCATCCAGCGCCGGAAATGGCAGAATGTTCATCACCGCAAGAATAATCGAAAGCAGCGCCATCCAGCGTAGAAGCGAGAGTATGCCTAGGTCTGCCGCTTGTTTGCTCATTTTGGCAATCTGAATCGGTCCGCCAACGGACTGTTTGACCGAGACTTTTCCCTTGAAAATCTGCGCTATTGAAGCAACATACATCGTTATCGTCGAGACCATTTCCTGCGTTCCGACAGCAAACGATTCAAAAAAGCCATACTGCTGTTTTTTGAGGCTGCCCGTGAAAATGGGTGCTAAAGAAACGCCAATGCGTCCGTCGGTGTCTGGTGTGAGCCGACCGTTCATCACTGAGCCGGTGCGCTTCCATTCAAGCGTGATTTCGTTTCCTTTATTCGCTCGAATCTGCTCGGCAAACTGCGATGTGGCAAACATTGGTGCGCCGTTCAAGGTCAAAATCGTATCGCCCGCCATCAAGCCCAGTTTTCCTGCGGGCTTCAGGCTTTCAACGCCGTTAATCATCACGGCTGTTCCCGCAGGAAGCCACCCGATGGGCTGTTGCGCGGCAAGCGCGTCGGTAAGCGTCTTCGCGGGGATTCGCAGGGGGAATTGTGAACCGCCGCGCTCGACCATGAACGTGATGTCTTCGCCAACATTTTTGGTCAGTAAAACTGTCATATCCGTCCATGACTTTGGCTTATCGCCATTGATAGTTAGCACAATGTCGCCGGACTTCAGCCCGATAGCGTCGGCAACGGTGTTTTTCTCAACGTAAGCAATGGCTGTTGTTTCCAGCACGGATTTTCCATCGAACATCGCAATTCCGGTAAAAATAGCGATTGCCAAAAGGATGTTCATAATCACGCCAGCCGCCATAACAAAGATTTTTTGCGCCGCATTTTTGGAGCGAAACTCCCACGCTTGCGGCTCCGAAGTGAGATAGTCCGTATCCATGCTTTCGTCAATCATTCCGGCAATTTTTACATAGCCGCCAATGGGTAGCATGGCGATACGATAATCCGTGACCTTCGCGTCCACGACTTGCTGCTCCTGCTCTTCCGAGAGCGAGCCGAATTTCACGCCGTGAATTTTATTAAACCCGACGACGCGATTGCCCATGCCAACGGCAAATGTTTCGGCGTACATCCCCGTCATGCGGGCTGCGAGGAAGTGTCCAAGTTCATGGATGGTAACGAGAATGCCCAGCACAAGAACGAAACTGAGCGCGATTGAGAGAAATTCCATAATAGTCAAAAAATGAGAATGATGAGATTGTATATCGTTTTTTTTACAGGGTTTTGTCCCGCTTTATTGTATGATTCAAGCAAAGAATCATCCGAGAGAGCAGATGTGGACAGCGTTCAAGTATTTTTGCGTGGACGTAGAATTGCTTTTCACAAAAGTTTCCGAAATTCTTCTTGGGTTAATCCAGATTGACGTATCAACGATGCGAGTGTGCCTTTATCAAGGGTTTTATGATTTGGAACACAGATACCACGCGGGTAACCAGCTTTCCGTAGAATAATATGGCTACCATTCTGACGCGAGACCGACCAGCCGCTTTTCTCAAATATCCGAATACATTCCTTACCCGATAACGACGGTAAATGCTCACTCATGCAGCAACCTCAGCCTCAATGTCAATCGTTGTTACCTCTAAAAACTCCAACGGCTTTTCCCAGCCCTCTTCTTCTATCGCTTCGAGCATTAACTCTATCGCGTCGCGGATGTTGGTCAATGCTTCAGCGCGAGTCCGCCCTTGGCTAATACAACCGGGAATACTTGGGCAGGAAACAACGATCCACCCATCCAAGCCATTCTCTAATACTATCGGATATTTCATTGTTTTTGCTGTAAAATGATGATGAAACATTGTTACTGCTTAGGACTGATTCTTCCAAAATTCTTGCGCTGAAGCTGCCTTCAGTGGCTTTTTCGACAAGGAAGATAAGTTCGTTGGTCATACCCGTTGAGGTGTTGTCGTTTGCTATGTTTGGCGCAACTGCATCAATTCGAGTTCGCAGTGGGCAAGAATATACTGCACTTTTTCCTCACCGCGCTCGCGTGCAAGATGTTTCATTGCTTCGATAACGACCTCAAAATCTTTGGTTGTGTATTCGCTGAGTTCAAACTCTAACTGCGAGAGCGATGCAACACGCCGTCTCTGTCCGTCTGTATCAATTTCGTAAATCGGTGCATTGGCAATAGCTTCTTTTGTATAACGCGGGTCGCGTCGCCGAGCGGTGTGTGCCAGATGGCTATAATCATCAAGCATCTCAAATTCATCAGAAGTTTTCATAGATTTTTCTTTCGTAAGAAGTAGCTTTTCGTCCGCTAATGATGCGTGTTTTACCGATACGTTCTGTAAAGACGACGGTCAAAAGCGCATTGCGAGCAGAATAGCCGATGATGATTTCTCTATGTTCACCGTCCGAATGGTCTTTGTCCTCAAGAAACACGGCGCTAAAGTCATTAAAGACTGTTGATGCTTCCTGAAAGCTGATACCGTGTTTCGCAAGATTGCTTTCTGCTTTGCTTTTGTCCCATTCAAATTTTGATGCCATAGTTAGAGACGATTAAGTCGCCGGAGAAGTTTCTTCGTGCTGACTATTTGTTTTCGGCAGAAATACCATTGGCATACTCATTCCCTCGCGCACAAGCGATTCTGCCAGTGCGCGGGTTTTTTTGTCCGTTTGCACAATGTCGTCCAGCGTGGGTGCGTCAATATGCGTAATTTTTTCCAAACACGTTTCAATCAATCGCGGAATATCCAGAAAACCGATGGTGGATTGCAAAAACGACGCAACGGCAATTTCGTTTGCCGCGTTCACAATGCAAGCTGCCGTGCCGCCTTGCGCCAGCGAGTCAAATGCCAAGCGCAAGCAAGGAAACCGCAGCACATCGGGCGGAAAAAACGAAAGGTTCTGCAAGGCGCATATATCCATGCGTTTGAAGTTCGATGGGTAGCGGTGTGGCACACTAAGCGCGTAGGCAATGGGAATTTTCATGTCCGGCAAACCCAACTGCGCCTTCACCGAGCCATCGCAAAACTGCACCATCGAATGAATGATACTCTGTGGATGCACTACAACCTCAATTTTGTCCGCACCCACGCCAAAAAGCCAGTAGGCTTCGATAATCTCAAAGCCTTTATTCATCAGCGTTGCCGAATCAATCGTGATTTTGCTGCCCATAGACCAATTCGGATGCTTCAGCGCTTGGGCAGGAGTGACGTTTTCGAGTTGTTCCAACGTCCATTCGCGGAAAGGTCCGCCGCTTGCCGTTAAAATCAGCTTTTCTACTTCATTCATAAACTCACCCGCCAAGCATTGCAAAATAGCGCTGTGTTCGCTATCGACCGCGATAATTTCCACGTTATGCTTTTTTGCTTCCGGCATAATCACTACGCCTGCGCTCACCAGCGTTTCCTTGTTTGCCAGTGCAATGGGAGTGCCTTGTTGAATAGCAGCGTAATTCGGCAGCACCCCGCTAAAGCCGACGAGTGCCGAAAGCAAAATATCGTTGTCAGGCGAGGCAGCAGCAGCGCACACGCCTTCATCGCCGTAGAGAATCTCACCAGCAAACGACGTTGTCCGCCGGAACTCCTTGTAGGCGGTTTCATCCGCAATGGCAACGCCACGCGGCACAAAACCGTGCTTGGCGAGGCGATGGAGTTGTTCTTCTAAAAGGTCAAAGCGTGTGTTCACGGTCAGCCAACCCAAACGAAATTCGTCAGGATGGGCAATTACGACATCCAGCGTTTGAACGCCGATGGAGCCGGTTGCGCCGAGGATAGAGAGTGTGCGGGTAGTGGACATTGATGGTGCTAAGAATGGAACAAGTTGTCGTAATGTGGTTGGGTTGTATTGTCTGGCTATGCTGCTTGGTGCTGTATCTGCACACCTCTCTGCGTGGGCGGGGAGATGACCTCATCAATCTACGGCTGCAAATATACGCAATTTCCACATTCGGCGTAGTGGAGCGGAAATTACACCGCGTCCACCATCACTCGTAGCTCTGAAAGCAGCTTCAATGCTTGCGATGGGGTGTTCGTCAGGCAGAAAAAATCATCGGGAGGGAGATTGACGCATGATTGCCGAAAGGTAACGGCAAATCGGTATCGGCGCTGTACACCACACACGACGAATAGATAGCGTTTCTCGGCTCCGTATAAACCTCCACCGTTTTATCCTGCACGTTCACCAGCCAGTAGCATGGGATAGTTGCTGCCGCATAAATTTCTGCTTTTTTGCGGTCAAGAGCAAGCGATGAAAGCGCTACCTCTACCACCAATGCTGTCTCTGCGCCTGTGGGATGGTGCTGTGCGTAATCATCCGCCGTGCCGCGCACAATCGCAATATCCGGCTCCGGCTCGGAAGAATCAAGCGATAATGGTTCTTCTTTTCTGAGGATATATTTTTGACTCAAAGCAAGTAACAATGCGGCTTGTAGGCGTGAAACCGTTGTCGTGTGTCGCGGTGATTTTGGCATCTTTTCGAGAATAAAACCATTGAGGAGTTCAACATTGGTTTGCAGCAAACCGCACTCGCCCATAAAACGATACTGTTCCGGCGTGATGGGCGCAACACGGCTGCGGATGCTGGGTTCGTCTAACAGAAAGTTCATTGGTGTGCCTTGTGTTGGGTGAATTGGGCTGTGAATCGTAGCCGTTCAATGACGGCAAATATACGCAATTTCTGCGCTCGGCATGAAACAGAAATCACCCCGCATCTACCATCGCCCTTAGCTCTGAAAGCAGCGTCAATGCTTGCAATGGCGTGAGAGCGTTCACGTCAATTTTCCGAATCCGCTCACGAATTTTATCATCCCGAATCTCGAAAAGCGAGAACTGCGGCTCTGCTTGGTCATTGGTCGTTGGTTGATTGGTCATTGGGGCGCTCGTATTGTCGTTAGACAAATGACCAATGGCTAATGACGAAAAACCAACCTCATCCCTTATCCCTTTGCCCCCATCCTTCTCCTCCAGCGCCCGCATCACCACTCGCGCCCGCTCGGTGAGGTCTTTGGGTAAGCCCGCCATTTCTGCCACGTGAATACCGAAGCTGTGATTGGCAGTGCCCTCCACCACGCGCCGCGTGAAAATTATGCTCTGTCCCACTTCCTGCACGTCCGCCTTGTAATTCCGCGCTTTCGGGAGGCGCTCGGTAATGGAAGTCATTTCGTGATAATGTGTTGCGAAGAGCGTTTTTGCGTGTATGCGGTCGTGCAGATATTCCGCAATCGCCCATGCAATCGCAATTCCGTCGAAGGTCGCCGTACCGCGTCCTACCTCGTCCAGAAGGATGAGGCTCTTTTGTGTGGCGTTATTGATAATGTTGGCGGCTTCCTGCATTTCCACTAAAAATGTACTTTCTCCGGCGGTGATGTTGTCTTGCGCCCCGACGCGAGTAAATATGCGGTCTGTCAGCCCGATATGAGCTTTTTTTGCGGGAACAAATGCGCCAATATGTGCAAGCAAGGTAATCAAACCAATTTGCCGCAAATAGCTGGATTTGCCCGACATATTGGGTCCCGTGATAATGTGCATCTGCTCGGAGCGCGTATCCATCTGGGTTGAATTGGCAACATACTTTTCGCCAATAGGCAAAAGCCGCTCCACAACAGGATGCCTGCCGTCTTCGATATGGAGCGTGTCGGATTCATCCACGTCGGGGCAAACGTAATCGTACTCGCGGGCTGCTTGAGCGAAACTTTGCAGGCAATCAATCGCTGCCACAAGCGCCGCATTGTGCTGAACATCTGCCGCAAAAGCCGCTATTTCCGTGCGGATGCGCTGGAAAACCTCCCGCTCTGCGTCTGCCAAACGCTCTTCGGCAGTGAGGATTTTCGCCTCCATTTCCTTAAGTTCGGGCGTGGTGTAGCGTTCGCCGTTGGTGAGCGTTTGCTTGCGCTGGTAATGTTCCGGCGCTTTACTTTTGTGCGTGTTGGAGATTTCGATGTAATACCCGAAAACGCCTGTAAAACCGACCTTCAGCGACGATATGCCCGTTGCAGTCCGCTCCCGCTCTTGATAATCAGCAATCCAATTTTTCCCCGAATACATCACGTTCACAATTTCATCCAGTTCCGGAGCAAAACCTTCGCGGAATACGCCGCCGTTGCCGACTTGCGCGGGAGGCTCTTCCACAAATGCAGCCGTAATGCGCTCTACAACGCTTTTTACATCGCGCAAATTCTGCACCGAGCGTTCCAGCGCTTCCGAGCCAAGTCCTGTGCAAAGCTCCTTCAAACGCGGCAGCCGTGCAAGAGTTTTGCCGAGTGCGACGACATCACGCGGCGTGGCGCGTCCCGTTGAAATCTTAGCGATAAGCCGCTCCAAATCGCCCATCTGCCCCAGTTCTGAACGAAGTACCGCACGAATACTATCGCTGCGGTTGAGCGCATCGACGGCATTTTGACGTTGATGAATTTGTGCCAATCGGCGAAGCGGGCGGGTTATCCATTTTTTGAAGAGAAGGCTTCCCATCGGGGTTTCGGTCTTGTCGAGAATGCCGATGAGCGTGCCTTCGCGGGAAGCGTCGTTCATGCTGAAGGTGATTTCCAAATT
>JAAFHM010000414.1 GCA_013298375.1 Ignavibacteria bacterium
TGTACAGGTGCTTCGGCAGCAAGAACGGTTTGAAGCTGCGTTTGCGCCGAGAGCATATCGGCGCGGGTTTGGGCAAGTGTGGCAGTGATTTCGGAGGCTTGCAGCGCGGCAGTCGAAGCCTCAAGTTGCGTGGTTTCGCCTGTAGTGTAGCGTTTTGCGGCGGCTTTGGCAAAGGCAGCAAGGAAGCTGTCTTGTTCCCGCAAAAGCCGCTCTCGCTCCGACAACACCGCAAGCTGATAAAACGCGGACTTCACCGCAAACACGAGTTCATTGCGCGTGGTGGCAAATTTCAGTTCCGCACCGCGCGTTTGCGCCTCGCCGAAAGCGGCTTGGCTCGTGAAGACGGTAGGGAAAGGAATTGTTTGCGAAATAGTGAGGTTGTTGTCCTGTGCGAAACTGTTGTACTGCCCAAGCATCAGCGAGACGTTTGTTTTGCCGATGTCCGTTGCTGTGCGCTTCAAAGCGCGTTGCAACTCAATTTCCGTGCGTCCCGTTTGCAGCATAGGGTTATGCTTTAGGGCAGTTTCGATAGCTTGCTCCAGCGAGATTGCTTGTGGTGAGTTTTGCGGTGATGAGCTTTGCTGCGGTGCTTGTGCAAAAGCAGATGTTCCGCATAAGAATAACACGAGAATAATCAATGCCGTTTCGCCGCCCGCTTGAAGCGGTGTTGTGGTATCGGAATTGTGTTCAGAACGCTTTTTATTCCGGCGTTCCGACCACGTTTCCACAAGGAGATACAACACAGGCAAGACCAAGAGCGTGAGCAGCGTTGCCGAGACCAAACCGCCGATAACGACCGTCGCAAGTGGCTTCTGGACTTCCGCGCCGGAAGAAGTCGAAATCGCCATCGGCAAAAAGCCGAGTGAAGCCACTGCCGCCGTCATCAGCACAGGGCGCAAGCGTACTGCCGTTCCCTTGAGAACGATTTCGCGCACGTCCGTCATGCCTTCAGCTTTCAGGCGATTGAAGTAGCCAACGAGTACAATGCCGTTCAGCACCGCCACGCCAAAGAGCGCGATAAAACCAATGCCCGCCGAAATCGAAAACGGCATCCCTCGCAGCCACAACGCCAGTACACCACCAATGGCGGAGAGCGGAATCGCCGTAAAAATGAGCAATCCAAACTTGACCGAGCGAAAGGTAAAATAAAGCAACGTAAAAATGAGCAAGAGGGCAATCGGTACGGCAATAGACAACCGTTTTTTTGCTTCCACAAGGTTTTCAAAACTGCCGCCGTAGTGTATGAAATAGCCCGTAGGCAGTTTTATTTGTGCTTGGACTTTGCCGCGCAGTTCCGCTACAATGCTTTCCACATCACGATTACGGACGTTGAAACCAACCATAATGCGCCGCTTTGCATCTTCGCGTTGTACTTGGTTTGGTCCCAGTTCAAAGCGCACATCAGCAAGTTCGGAAAGGGGAACGGTATTGCCTGTGGGAGTGGCAATAAGCAGACGTTGAACGTCTTCAATGCTACGACGGTTTGCCGTGTCGAGCCGTACAACGAGGTCGTAGCGTTGTTCGTTTTCATACATCAGTCCGGCAGATTCGCCCGCAAATGCCGTGCGGACAGCCACATTTACGTCGTCCACCGACACGCCAAAGCGAGCAAGCGCGTCGCGGTCGGGACGCACGACGATTTGCGGCAAGCCCGACACGCGCTCAACGTAAATATCTTGCGCTCCTTGAATTTTTCCTGCTATTGCGCCGATTTTCGTCGCTTGTTCTGCCAGCACATCCATATTTTCACCAAAAATTTTCACCACCACATCCTGCCTCGCGCCGCTTATTAGTTCATTGAAGCGCATTTGAATCGGTTGCAAAAATTCGTATTCCGCGCCCGGAATGGTTTCCAAGACTTTCTGCATTTTTTCGGCAAGTTCTTCGCGGGTATGGGCGGTTTTCCATTCGCTATGCGGTTTCAGAATCACCATCAAATCCGTCGCCTCGACGGGCATAGGGTCGGTGGGGATTTCGCTTGCGCCGATACGCCCGACAGTTTGTTCCACTTCAGGAAAACGTTTCATCAATGTTTCGCCGACCTTTATTGCTGTTTCGACGCTGTGCGAGAGCGACGAACCCGTCATCACGCGCACCCCAACAGCAAAATCGCCTTCGTCGAGCGTTGGGATAAATTCACCGCCCATCGAAAGAAACAGCACCAGTGCGCCCGTTAGCATCGCCAACGACACACCAACCACAACAATTTTTTGCCGCAACGCCCAGCGCAAGACGGGTTCGTACACACGCTGCAACGCCGACATCATGCGGTCGGAGAGTGTTTCTTTGGTGGAAGGTTCTTTGCTCAAAAACAGCGCGGAGACCATTGGAATATAGGTGAGGGAAAGGATAAATGCGCCCAAAATGGCGAAGGAAACCGTCTCAGCCATCGGGCGAAACATCTTGCCTTCCACGCCCACCAGCGCAAGAATCGGCAAATACACAATGAGAATGATGATTTCCCCAAAGGCGGCAGAAGAACGAATTTTGGAAGCGGCATCATAGACCTCCGCATCCATTTCGGTTTGTGTCATTCGGCGAGTAAACTTTTTCTCGTGGAGGTGATGCAGCGTGGCTTCCACAATAATCACCGCGCCGTCCACGATAATGCCAAAGTCAATCGCACCTAATGACATGAGATTACCCGACACACCAAAAACATTCATCAGCGAAATAGCAAAGAGCAGCGACAAAGGAATCGCCGAGGCAACCACCAAGCCCGCGCCTTCGGCAAGATTGGTGATAACGGTTTTGATGGCATTAAATACCAATTTGGTGCGGTCAAGATACGGCACAATTTCAACGCCTTCGGGAAGGCTTGCGGCAATCGTTTCGATGCGCTCTTTCACATTCGTAATCACTTTCGAGGAATTTTCACCTTTGAGCATCATCACGATACCACCAACGACTTCGCCACTCGTTTCGTTCGGTGCGGTGCGGGTCATTGCGCCGTAGCGAATTGCGCTCCCAAGCTGAACGATTGCCACGTCGCGGATGAGAACGGGGATGCCGTCTGCACGAGTTTTGACGACGATTTTGGCAATGTCATCGGTGTTTTTTGCCAAGCCTTCGGTGCGAATGGAGTAGGCTTGCGGTTTGTTGTCAATGTACGCGCCGCCCGCGTTTTGGTTATTGTGTTCCAACGCCGTGAAAATGTCTTGGGTGCTGATGTTCATAGCGCGAAGGCGGTCGGGGTCGAGCGCAATTTCGTATTGTTTCAAAAAGCCGCCGAAGCTGCTTACATCTGCCACGCCCGCAGTTCCGAGCAGCTGGCGGCGCACTATCCAATCTTGCACGGAGCGGAGTTCCATAGGGGTAAATTTTGCCTCGAAACCACTTTTAGCGCGAAGGACGTACTGGTAAATTTCCCCTAAACCGGTGCTGACGGGCGCAAGTTCGGGTTTGCCGATGCCGTTTGGTATTTGACTTTCGGCTTCTTTCATGCGTTCGGAAACTTGCTGCCGCGCCCAGTAAATATCAATATGCTCTTCAAACACAATCGTTACCACCGACAGCCCGAAACGTGAAATGGAGCGAATTTCGGTGCGGTGCGGAATGGAAGAGAGAGCAATTTCGATAGGGAAGGTGATAAGGCGTTCCACCTCCGGCGGCGCAAGCGAGGGACTGCGCGTGATGATTTGGACTTGATTGTTCGTAATATCCGGCACAGCATCTATCGGAAGCTGCGTGATGGAATACGTTCCCCACGCCACAAGCGCAAGCGTGAGTATCGCAATAATGAGCTTGTTGCGAATGGAAAAGAGAATGATACGGTCAAGCATAATGGTTTGTTTATGAAAATAGATTGATAGATGATTGGCTACGGCGTTGCGCCGATTTTGAACGGAAACAACAGATAAAAGCGTGGTGGGCGCACGGGACCCCACGACGGTGACAGCGTAAATTCGATTGCGGGAGCGGGCAGCTTTATCAAATTCACATACTGCCGAAGCCAATTCCAAAACGCCCCGCCTTCGGGAAGAATTTTTTCGAGATTGTAGTCAAGGCTGATGATAATTCTTCTGTCCATATCCGACCAATCAATGTTTCTTCCCGCATATCCGACCGCAATATTGAGCCACGAGGGATAATACGGTTTAATAGATTCGGGAAGGAGATTATGAACATTCACCGATAGCCACCACGTCCATGCGCTGTAATCATCAAGCGGGTTCACCGAACCTTTGCGCGTTTTTTCACCAATCCACGGCGAGGGATAAAATTCGAGTTTTGGTGAGAAGTTTTGGAGAAAAGGAACGAAATACTGTGCGGCGTGGAACGAAGCACCAATGGTGTTCATCAAAGCATCTGTAGGCGAAAATCCCCACTGCCGACCATATCCATCCATAATTTCGACGTAGGTTTGATAACCCAAACCCATGAGTGAACCACAAATAGTTGCCATTTCCCAACTAAACCCCGCAGTGAGAAGAGCATCTTTTGACAAACGAGAAGCAATATAGCCTG